>JARGGE010000219.1 GCA_029210865.1 Trueperaceae bacterium | reverse complement strand
TGGGCATCGGCGCCGCGTTCGTCGCGACGCTGGGCGTCTACTGGCGCTTCTGGCAGCCTGGCACCAGCGCCGTCGTGTGGGGCGGCGGCAGCTTCCTCGTGGGCGCGCTCGTCGGCGGTGCCTGGGCCTGGTGGCGCAAGGTGACGCGCTAGCCGCCGGCCCGGCACAGGCCTGGACGATGGCCCGCTGGCTCCCTTACGCCTACCTGACCGGCTCGACGCTCTTCTGGGCCGGCAACTTCGTGGTGGCGCGCGCGCTGCGCGACGCCTGGTCGCCGGTGCCGCTCAACACGGCCCGCTGGGCGATCGCCGTCGCCGTCCTGCTCCCCTTCGCCTGGTCGCCGCTCCGCGAGCACCTCGGCACCCTGCGCCGGCACCTCGGCTGGCTGCTGGCGCTCGCCGCCACCGGCGTCGTCGGCTTCCAGGTCTTCGCCTACCAGGCGCTCGCGACCTCGCCCGTGGCGAACGCCGCGCTGCTCGGCGCCACGGCGCCGGTGCTGATCGCGCTGGGCGCCTGGCTCGCCTTCGGCGACCGCCCGAGCCGCTCGCGGGACATCGGGATCGGCGTCTCATTGCTGGGCGCGCTGGTGGTGATCGCCCACGGCGACCCCGCGACGCTGCTCTCGCTGCGGCTCGCGCCCGGCGACCTGTGGATGGCGGCGGCCGTGCCCTGCTGGGCCGCCTACTCGCTGCTCCTCAAGCGCACCCCTTCCGGGCTCCCGCAGACGGCGCTGGTCACCACCACGAGCGCCCTGGGGTTGGCGCTCATGTTGCCGCTCCTCGCCTGGCGACTGGCGGCCGGCGACGCCGTCCCGACCTCGACGCCCGCCCTGGCCGGCGCGCTCTACATCGGCCTCTTCCCGGGCGTGCTCGCCTTCGTCTTCTGGAACCGGGGCGTGGCCGCGCTCGGCGCCGCCCGCGCCGGCGCCTTCCTGCACCTGATGCCGCTGTTCGCGGCGGTCCTGGCCGTGGTGGTGCTGGGCGAGCCGCTCGCCGCGTACCACCTGGTGGGGGGCGCGCTGGTGATCGCCGGGCTCGTGTGGGCGTCGCGGCGCGGGCGCGCGTCGCATTGACACCCTTCGTCGGGCCTCGCTATACTTCCGAGCGCTGACCGAACGGTGCCGCCGTAGCACCGTTGCCCGGAACTGCCCGGAGGGTTGGCTGAGCGGTCGAAAGCGACGGTCTTGAAAACCGTAGACGGGGCAACCCGTCCGGGGGTTCGAATCCCTCACCCTCCGCCACACGGCTTCGGGATCGCGATCGGCTCGACGTCGGCTCGGCCCCGGCCGAGCGTCGGGGAAGCGCACGGAGAGGTGGCCGAGCGGCTGAAGGCGCGCCCCTGCTAAGGGCGTATAGGACTTATACTCCTATCGAGGGTTCGAATCCCTCCCTCTCCGCCAACCTGCATCCCGCAGGTGCACGACGACGCATGCGCCCGTAGCTCAGTTGGATAGAGCGTCTGACTACGGATCAGAAGGCCAGGGGTTCGAATCCTCTCGGGCGCACCATTACGAACCTCGTCTGTGACGGGGTTCTTCTGTTGTTGGTAGTTGCGACACTCATTCACAAAACCGGGGCCATGTGCGAGACGTGCGCGAAATCGCTTGGAGCCTTCTCGCACAAGCCGCTAATAGCATCTTCGGAACGAAGGGACCGGTCGTGGCCTCGCCCACCGGCGTGCGTCGCCGCTGAAGATGGTGAACCCTTTGCTCATCCGCAGGCACTTCGGTGCAACCGTGACTTCACCGCACGAAACTGGCCGTCCACGGAGGACGGATCGCACCCAAGCACCATCGTGACGAGCAATTTGGGCTAGAGACCTTCCCGGACCCCGTGCTCGCCGTGGCGCTCCTCGACCGCCTGCTGCACGACGCGACGACCCTGAGCTTCCGCGGCGAAAGCTACCGCCTCCAAACCCGCCGAGACATCGGCTTACCGACCCCGAACGCGGAGGCGAACACGACCAAAACCTCCGATAATGACCACTACCTACTCGCCGAAAGTGTCCAGAACGATGTCGCTGCTGACACCACGGTGCGGCGCGCCTAACCGAGCAGGGTCTTCACGGTCGCCATCGGCAGGTAGAGGCGATGTGCGTGATCGGCGAACGGTAGGAAACCGTACCGCCGGTAGAACTCGGCCGCGTGATCGTTCAGGGCGTCGACCACGACGGCGAACGACGCCACGTGGTCACTATTCTCGAGCGCTCTCGCTAGCGCCTCCAGCAGGAGCACCTCACCGAGCCGATCCCCTCGGTAGGCCACGTCGCGAGCCAGCCGCCCGATCAGCGTCGTGGGGAACCGATCATGACGCGGCAGGCGCACAGCCAACTCCTCCGGGAGCTCCCTCGCCAGCACGGCGTAAGCCGACAGCGTGAAGTACCCGGCCACGAGCGAAGGCTCATCGATGGGCGCGAGCACGTACGTGACCGCTAATCGGCGCTTCAGATCCTGACCGGCGCGCCGCACGAGGTACTCGTCCAGCGACGGCACGCCACACGAGAACGCTGCTCGACCGTGGAACTTCGAATCGAGCAGCGCAACCGTGAACTTCGGGCGAGTAGGTGGCATGCAGCGCTAGCGTTCCACCTCAGCAAGGTGGCGGTCCCTGGCGACGAGCAGCGCCTCATTGGGCGCAGGGGGGTTGATCAGCGCCTCCGCGAACGCCCGGCTATCACGCGCGCTCAACTCCAGTTGCCCGTGAGCCTGCAGAGTCTTGTTCGCCTGCTCCAAGGCAGTCGAGATGACGAAGTCACTGAGGCTGACACCCTGCACGGCCGCCGCTTGCTCCAACAATTCCTTCGCTTGCTTCGTAGCGCGCGCCTGAATCCGCTCGGACCGGTTCTCCTGTCGGGTATCCAAAACCATGTGGGTCTCCCTCCTGAGGCCGGCAAGCATCAGAGCCGCCGCACAACTAATGTACGCCAGATTGGCTCACAAGATCAAGGCGCGGTGAGCATTCCGTCCTGCGGGTAGTCCCACAGTGAAGTGAACCGGACTGGGTTTCGTAGAGTCTGCGCTCTCAAGCGGTCCGCATGTTTCGGCCCAAGCGAACCAAGAAACTCACAACGCACACGGCGAGTCGTCCAGGTCAGCGAGATTCGCAACACCCTCTTCGTCGGCAATCCATCGACCGTGCGTGAACCATGCGCGAACTCAGGTCGTGACGCGTCCTCAGCAGTCGCAAGCCAGCGCCCACCACAAACCACCGAGAAGACGTCAGGAACCAACTTCAGACCACGCCCGACAACCCCAACACACCCCGTCCCACACGTGACAACCGGACTACGGATCGGAAGGTCAGGAGTTCGAATCTTCTCGGGACCACCAGCACCGACCCCGCCAAGCGCGGGGTCGTTCGCTTTGCTGGGACCCGCGACCCCGCCGACCGCGACCGGGCGCGCCGTCCCGCCGCGCTCCCTGCCCTACGATCACCCCATGCCCCTCGCCGACCTCACCGACGCCACCGCCGTGCTCACCGGCGCCGCCGGCGGCCTCGGCCTCGCGCTGGCGCAAGGCCTCGCCGCGGCCGGCGCCCGCGTGGCGCTGGTCGAGGTGAACCCGGACGTCCTGGCGACGGCGCGCGCGCTGCCCGGCGCGCGCGGGTACGTGGTCGACGTGGCCGACGCCGCGGCGATGAACGACCTGGCGGCCCACGTCACCACCGACCTGGGGCCAGCCCAGCTCCTGGTCGCCAACGCCGGCGTCGCGGCGTCGGGCCCCTTCGAGCAGGTGCCGCCCGAGGACGTCGACTGGGTCTGGCGCACCAACGTCGGCGGCACGTGGAACGCCTGCCGCGCCTTCCTGCCCCAGCTGCGCGCGCACGCGCCGGCGCACGCGGTGATCGTGGCCTCCGCCTTCGCGTTCCTCGCCCCGCCGGGCAAGAGCGCCTACGCGGCCTCGAAGGCGGCGGTGCGGGCCCTCGCCGAATCGCTGCGCGCCGAGCTGCGCGGCAGCGGCGTCGGCGTCACGCTGCTCGTGCCCGGGCCGCTCGACACCGGCATCGTGCGCGCCTCGCGCGCCGTCGACCCGGCGCAGCGTGAGGCCGAGGCGCGGTTCGTGGCGCGCCGCGCGGTGCCGCTGGAACGCGTGGTGCGGCGGACGCGGCGGGCGGTGCGCCGCGACGAGGCGCGGGCGCTGGTTGGCCTCGACGCCCACCTGCTCGACCTCGCGGCGCGCGCCTGGCCCGCCGGGGCGCAGTGGGCGCTCGCGCGGGCCGCCCGGCGCCTGCCGCTCGGGGGACCGCGGTCGCGCGCGGGTTGAGCCTCGAGGCGACGGGCGACGCCACGACGGTCCGCTACGACGACCCGGACCGCCGACCCGCCGCCGGACCACACCGTCGGCCCTTGCCCCGCGTCAGCCCGGGTCGGTCGACCGCTGCCGGCGCTTGTGCTCGTACATCCGCTCGTCGGCGTGGCTGAGGATCTCGTCGGGCGTCGCCTCCGGCGCGATGTCGTCGATCAGGCCCACGCTGAAGGCGGCGCGGACCGGTTCGGACGTCGTCTGGAGCCGCAGGTCCACGCCTTGCCCCAGGCGTCGGACGGTCTCGGCGACCCGCTCGGTGTCGGACGGACCGACCAGGAGGACCATGAACTCGTCGCCCCCCCAGCGGCCGACGTAATCGGTGGCGCGCACGGCGGCGACCAGGTGGGCGGCGACCTGCCGCAGCGCCTCGTCGCCGACCAGATGGCCGTGGACGTCGTTGATGGCCTTGAAGCCATCGAGGTCGATGAAGAGCGCGGCGAAGGTGCCGACCGCCCCCCGCCGCTCGAGCTGCAGCTCGCGGATCTTCTCGTAGAGGGCCGAGCGGTTGGGGAGCCCGGTCAGGGCGTCCTGGAAGGCGACCCGGTGCAGCTCGTGGCTCCGGTTCGCCAACAGGTGCTGGTGGCTGCGCGCCTCGACGGCGCGCGTGACCACGTCGGTCAGTTGGTGGCTCGTGGTCGGCTGCGTCACCAGCGTGGTGTGCCCCCAGGGCGGCACGACCGCGGCGCCGGGCGGCGCCAGCAGCACCACGGGGAGCGCCGACCAGGCCGGCTCGTCGGACTTGAAGCGGGCGATCGCGGCGCCGGCGCCCCGGCGGACGCCGAGCGCCGTGACCACCACCGCGCCCAGGCGCTCGCTCTGCTCGACCAGGACCGCCTCGAAAACCTCGACGTCGGCGCACACGAGGCACGCGACGCCGGCCTCGCGCAGGCGCCGCGCGATCATCCCGGCGTTGTCGACACCGGGCGCGAAGACGAGGACG
>JARGGE010000218.1 GCA_029210865.1 Trueperaceae bacterium | reverse complement strand
GGTGTGGATGATGTACCAGTTGGCCAGATAGTCTCGGGGCAGGCAGGGGTCCGCGTCGGCTGGGCCGGTTTCCCGGATGTCGACCACGAAGTCCCGCAGGT
Organism: Trueperaceae bacterium; assembly: GCA_029210865.1. Taxonomy (GTDB): domain Bacteria; phylum Deinococcota; class Deinococci; order Deinococcales; family Trueperaceae; genus JAABTL01. The sequence continues at coordinate 5,176 of JARGGE010000218.1, read as the reverse complement.
AGCGGTCCGCGGCGTGGGCCAGTGCCCCGGCCCCTTCGGGCTCCTCGCGCTGCTCCTCGGGTTCTCCGGCCGGCTTCTCCGGCTCCGCCTCCCACTCCACCTCGAAGACCATGATCACGTCGCCCACCTCGGCCACGTCCCCCGCCCGGACCCGGATCTCCTTCACGGTCCCGGTGTGCGGGGACGGAACCTCGTTGGTGGCCTTGTCGGTCTCGATCTCGACGAGGGGCTCGTCCTTCGCGACGGCCTCGCCCGGCTTCTTGAGCCACGTGCCCACGAACACTTCGGTGATCGACTCGCCCACGCTGGGCACGGTGACGTCCACGGCCATGGTTTACGCTCCTCGGCGCCGCACGGGGGCGACGCGCACGTACGGGGTGGCGGCGACCGCGCTCACGCGACCACCTCTTCGGGCACGCGCTCGCCCAGAGCGGCGCGCAAGAGTTCGGCCTGCTCGATCCGGTGGCTGCTCGCCGAACCGGTGGCGGGGCTCGCGGACGCCGGACGGCTCACGCCGGCGAAGGGCCGGCCCGCCACGCGGTCGCCCCAGGTGACGCGCAGGTAGCGCAAGGCGCCCATGTTCTCGGGCTCTTCCTGGACCCACGTGACCGCGGCGGCCGCCGGGTAGCGCTCGATGGCGGCGTCCACGTCCGCCTGACGCAGCGGGTAGAGCTGCTCGACGCGCACCAGGGCGACGTCGTCGCGCGCCTGCTCCTCGCGCGCCGCCAGCAGGTCGTAGTAGACCTTGCCGCTGCACAGGAGGACCTTGCGGACGCCGTCCGGGTCGACCGTGTCGTCGGGGAGCACGGTCTGGAAGGCGCCGTCGGTGAAGGCGGCCAGCGGGCTGAGCGCCTTCGGGTGGCGCAGGAGGCTCTTGGGCGTGAAGACCACGAGCGGCTTGCGCCAGGGGCGCCGCACCTGGCGCCGCAGCAGGTGGAACATCTGCGCCGGGGTGCTCGGCACGACCACCTGCAGGTTGTCCTCGGCGCCCATCTGCAGGAAGCGCTCGAGGCGCGCGCTCGAGTGCTCGGGTCCGGCCCCCTCGAAGCCGTGCGGCAGCAGCAGCACCAGGCCCGACAGGCGCCGCCACTTGTCCTCGCCCGAGGCGATGAACTGGTCGATGATCACCTGGGCGGTGTTGACGAAGTCGCCGAACTGCGCCTCCCACAGGACCAGCCCGTCGGGCCAGTCGAGCGAGTACCCGTACTCGAAACCGAGCACGCCGTTCTCCGAGAGCGGGCTGTTGTGGACGTCGAAGACACCGCCGCCCTGCGCGACCGCGTCGAACAGCGGCAACCGGGCGCCGGTCTCGGCGTCGTGCAGCACCGAGTGGCGGTGGCTGAAGGTGCCGCGCTCGCTGTCCTGGCCGCTCAGCCGCACCCGCACGCCCTCGGCGACGAGCGAGCCGAAGGCGAGCGCCTCGCCCGCCGACCAGTCGAGGTCGCGGTCGCCGCTCGCCATCTCGCGACGGCCCTTGAGGAAGCGCGTGAGCTTGGGGTTGGGCGTGAAGCCCTCCGGCACCGTGCCGAGCGCGCGCAGCAGCCGCGCCGCCTTCGACGGCTCGATCGCCGTCGCGGCGTCGGGGACGTCGGCGTCCGGACCACCGACGTAGGGCTTCCAGAGCCCCTCGAAGGCGCTGTAGGTCGGCCGGAAGTCGTCGCCCCGCGCCACCGAGAGCTCCTGCTCGAGCTGCTCGCGGCGCGCCTCGGCGATGGCGTCCGCCTCGTCGCGGGTGACCTCGCCGAGCGTCAGGAGGCGCTCGAGGTACCCCTCGCGGACGTTCGGGCGGCGCCGGATGTCGGCGTACATCGCCGGCTGGGTGAACGCGGGCTCGTCGCCCTCGTTGTGGCCGAAGCGGCGGTAGGCGTACATGTCGATGACCACGTCGCGCTGGAAGGTGCGGCGGAAGTCCATCGCCACCTCCATCACCTGGGCCACCGCCTCGGGGTCCTCGCCGTTGACGTGGAAGACCGGGCTCTGCAGCATCTTCGCGACGTCGCTCGCGTACGTGGTCGAGCGCCCCTGCTCGGGGCCGGTGGTGAAGCCGATCTGGTTGTTGACGATCACGTGGAGGATCCCACCCACCCGGTAGCCGGGCAGCTCCGACATGTTGAGCGTCTCCTGGACGATGCCCTCGCCGATGAAGGCGGCGTCGCCGTGGATCAGGATCCCCAACCCCTGGGTGCGCTCGACGTCGCCGACGCGGTCCTGCTTGGCGCGCACGCGCCCCATGGCCACCGCGTTGACGAACTCCAGGTGCGAGGGGTTGAAGGCCAGCGACAGGTGGAGCCGGTGGCCGGCCTGCGTGGTCCAGTCGTTCGAATAGCCGAGGTGGTACTTGACGTCGCCGCGGCCGCGGTGCATCTCGGGGTCCTTGTCCTCGAACTCCCGGAAGATCGTGCGCGGGTGCTTGCCCATGATGTTGGCCAGCACGTTCAGGCGGCCGCGGTGGGCCATGCCCAGCACCACCTCGCGCACCCCCTGCTCGCCGGCCTTCTCGAGCGCCAGCTCGAGCAGCGGGATCAGGCTCTCGGAGCCCTCGAGCGAGAAGCTCTTGGCGCCGACGAACTTCTTCTGGACGAACTCCTCGAAGATGACCGCGTCGCTGAGCTTGGTCAGGATCCGCAGCTGGGTGGCGCGCGACAGCTCGAGCCGGTTGCGGGTGCGCTCCATGCGCGCCTGCAGCCAACGGCGCACGTCGAGGCTGTCGATGTGCATGAACTGGGCGCCGATCGAGCGCGTGTACGTCGCGCGGAGCGCCTCGTAGACGTCGCCGACGGTCTTGGCGTCCGGGAAGGTGGTGTCCAGCACCGCGCGGCCCAGGTCGGCGTCGGTGATGCGGTAGTAGCCGAGCTCGAGCTCGGGCACGTCGATCGTCGGGCCGCCGAGCGGGTTGAGGTCGGCGACGCGATGGCCCCGCACCCGGAAGTTGCGCACCAAGCGGTCGAGGCGCTGGTGCAACTCGGCGTCGCTCGTCCCCCCACCGCTCGGCATGGGCGCGGCGCTCGCGGTCCCCGGAGGGTCGAAGAGGGTGCCGCGCCGGAACGAAGGACCGCGCCCCGCCCGGGATCCGGGACCAGCAGCGGCGCCACCGAGGCGCTCGAAGGCCTGCCGCCACGCCTCGGGGACGGCACCGGGGTCGGTCAGGTACGCCTGGTACAGGTCCTCGGCGTAGGCGAGGCTCGATGCGTTCAGATCGGTGGGGGACTCGTCCATGCGTTCCTCACGCCGGCTTCCCGCGACGCCGGGGGCGTCGTGGCCGCCGTCGAGGGTCGGGGATGGGTAGGACGCCGAAGGACCGTCGGGCACGTCGGCGCCAGGCTTCGGACGTTGTACCACGCACCGCGCGGCGCGTCGGCAGCCAGGACACGGTCGGCGCCGGGCGCTGCCCGCGCCGCGCCGCGCTGCGTGGTAGACCGGCGCCATGATCGCCGCTGCCAGCGTCCCCACGCTCGCCCTGCTCGAAGCCGCCGCCGCCCGCGTCGCCACCAACGCCTACCGCACGCCGCTGGTGCGCCTGCCCCTCGAGGGCGCCGCCTACCAGGTGTACGCCAAGGCCGAGAACCTGCAGCGGACCGGGTCGTTCAAGCTGCGTGGGGCGACCAACTTCCTCGCCCGCCTCGCGCCCGACGTGCGCGCCCGTGGCGTCGTCACCCACTCGAGCGGCAACCATGCCCAGGGGGTCGCGTGCGCGGCCGCGCTGGCGGGCGTGCCAGCGACGATCGTGATCCCGCAAGGGGCGCCCGAGGTCAAGGTCCAGCGGACCCTGGCCTGGGGCGCGCGGGTCGAACGCTGCGACAACGCCAAGGAGGCGCGCGAGGCGCCACGCTGGTGCCGCCCTACGACCACCCCTGGATCATCGAGGGGCAGGGCACCGTCGGGCTCGAGATCGCCGACGACCTCCCCGACGTGGCGAACGTCCTCGTCTGCGTGGGCGGCGGCGGGCTGCTCGCGGGGGTCGCCAGCGCGCTCCGGGCCCGCGGCTCGCGCGCGCGCGTGATCGGCGTCGAGCCGACCCTCGCCGCGGACGCGGGCGCCTCGTTCGCCTCGGGCGAGCTGGTGACCTGGTCCGCGGCCGACGTGGTCCGCACGGTCGCCGACGGCGTGCGCACGCAGGCGCTCGGCCGCACCAACTTCGACGTCATCCGCGCCACCGTCGACGCCTTCGTCGACGTCGCCGACGAGGCGATCCTCGACGGCGCGGCGTGGATGCTGCGCGAGGCGCACCTGACCGTCGAGCCGACCGGCGCGCTCGCCTTCGCCGCGTACCGCGAGCTGGTCGCCGCGCGGTCGCCGCTGCTCCGTCCGGGGCCCACCGCGGTGCTCGTCAGCGGCGGCAACGTCGACGCCGAGCGGCTCGTCGAGCTCGCGCGCCGCCCGCTCGGGTGACGCCCCCTAGCCCCCCGGCGCCCCAGGTGGCCGCGCGCCCCGCTGCACGCCCGGCCGCGGCGGGTACGATGCGCGGGTGACGACGCTCATGCTCCTCACGCTGCTCGCGTTCGGCATCGTCGTCGTCGCGGCCCTCTTCGTGTGGACGCTGCTCACGCCTCGCCGACCCGCCCCGGCCGTCGGCGAGGACGACGACGCGCCGCGCGCCCGGCCGCGCTCGAACGACGAGGTGCGCGGCGCCAAGGCGCGTGCGAGCACGGAACGCCCCGCCGGCGAGGACGCGTTCGAGCGTTTCCTGCAGGCGGGGCGGGACGATCCGTCCTAGGGGTGTCGGGCGGTCAGGCGGCGACGCCCTCCGCGAGCCCCTTGAGGCGGTCGTACGCGGTCTGGGCGCGCGCACGCATCGCGTCGTCCTGCGCCTTGCCGGCCATCATCATGTGCATCGTCACGTGGCGGTCGACGTCCCCGAAGATCGAGCCCAGCACGTCGACCTCGGCCGCGCTGCGCAGCGACGCGTCCTCGCGGAACATCGTCGTGTAGGCGTACTCGAAGCGGCGCTCGTCGATGACGCCCGACAGGTACTGCTCGAGCACGTCGAGGTAGGGCTTGAGGTCGCTCGTCGCGCCGCTCGCGGGCGCGTCGACGGCCGCGCCGGCGGGGACCTGCGCGAAACCCTCGGCGAGCGCCTCGGGGGTGATCGCCCAGTTGTCGACGGCGAAGACCGCGTCGCCGCCCTGGAACAGGATCACCTGGGGCGAGTGGTGCACGATGCCCGTGCGCTCGGTGA
>JARGGE010000217.1 GCA_029210865.1 Trueperaceae bacterium | reverse complement strand
CCTGACGTCGTAGGCTCGGCGACGTGATCGATGCGATCTGGGTCCCCACCTCCGTCCACTTCCTCGTCGGCACGCTGGTCGTCGTCGCCGGCCTCGCCGCCCTCACCGCCGCCGCTTACCACGGCTTCCGGAACCGGAGCCCGGCGCGCTGGGCCCACGGCCTTCTCATCCTTGCCCAGCTGACGCTCGCCGTGCAGGCGCTCATCGGCATCAAGCTCCTCGACCAGGGCCTGGGGCCGCTGCAGCTCTACATCCACTACGTCGGCGGCTTGGGGCCGCTGCTGTTCTTCTTGCTCTACTACTGGCTGCCCGCGCCGTTCCGGGCAGGCCGCTGGTCGGCGACGCTGGTGACCGGGGCGGCCTTCGCGTTCGCCCTCATGGCCTACTCCATCGGCCAGAGCTACGACCCCACGGCGGTGTAGCCGACGGATCCGGACGGCGGAGGGGTCAGCCGTGCCCGTCGACCTCGCTGGGTCGCGGCGTTGCGCCCGCTGGCCGACGCAGGCCGCCGGCGCCCCGCGGTAGCGTCCTCGGCATGAAGATCGAGATCTGGTCCGACGTCGTCTGCCCCTTCTGCTACGTCGGCAAGCGCCGGCTCGAAGCGGCGCTCGCCGCCTTCCCGCATCGCGAGGACGTCGAGGTGGTGTGGCGCTCCTTCGAGCTCGCGCCCAACGCCCCCGCCGAGACCGGCGAGCCGCTCGACGCGATGCTCGCCCGCAAGTACGGCATGGGCCTCGCCGAGGCCCGCGCCGCCAACGCACGCGTCACCGCGATGGCGGCCGAGGTCGGGCTCGAGTTCCGTCTCGAGCGCGCCCGTTCGGGCAACACCTTCGACGCCCACCGCCTGCTCCACCTCGCGGCCGAGCGCGGCCTGGGCGGCGCCGCGAAGGAGCGGCTGCTGCGCGCCTACTTCACCGAGGGGCGGGCGGTGGGGGTGCGCGACGAGCTCGTGGCGCTCGGCATCGAGCTGGGGTTGGCCGAGGGCGAGGTGCGCGCGGCCCTGGAGGGGGACGCCCACGCCGACGCCGTGCGTGCCGATCAGCGCGAGGCGCGCGAGCTGGGCGTGCAGGGCGTGCCGTTCTTCGTGATCGACCGGCGCTACGCGGTGTCGGGGGCGCAGCCGGAGGCCGTGTTCTCGGAGGCGCTCGCGCGCGCCTGGGCGGAGCGGGCGCCGGAGCTGCAGGCGGTCGGCGCGGACACCGACGCGGCGTGCGTGGACGAGGCGTGCGCGGTGCCGCAGGGCTGAGCGTCGCGTCGGACGCGTCAGCGCTCGTTCCGCTCGTCGCGCGTGAAGCGTCGACCCCCCGTGCGGACCGTGCGACGGAGGTCGTCGACGAGCGGCATGGCCGTGCGAGCCGGCTCGTCGCCGGTGGTGCCTTCGCCCTGCGCGCGATCGCGGCCCGCCTCGATTCGGAGGACCCGCGCCTCCCACCCGCGCAGCGTCCCGCGGTCGCCGGGCGCGTCCTCGGGCCGCAGGTTGCCGAGCAGCAGTTCGGCACCGTAGGGGACCGTCACGCCGGTCCCCGCCAGCGGCAGATCCGCGTCCGAGCAGTTGGCGACGACGAGCAGCGCCTCGTCGCCGAGCCGTCGCTCGAAGGCCCAGAGGCGCTCGTGGTCGGGCGCGATCGGGCGGAAGCCGCCGAGCGCCACCACCGGCAGCGCGCGCCGCAGCGCGATCAGCCGCCGGTAGTGGTGGAGCACCGAGTGCGGGTCGGCGCGCTGCGCGTCGGCCGCGAAGGTGGCGTGGTCGGGGTGGAGCGGCAGCCACGGGGTGGCGCTGCCGAAGCCGCCATCGGGCGCGGCCGTCCAGGGCACGGGGGTGCGCGCGTGGTCGCGGCTCTTGGCGTTCAGGCGCGCCAGGATGGCGTCGTCGGACAGGCCGAGGGTGCGCGCGAAGCGCACGTAGTTCGTCGATTCGACGTCCTGGAAGGCGTCCAGGCTCGCGAAGGGGTGGTTGGGCATCCCCAGCTCCTCGCCCTGGTAGACGAACGGGGTGCCGCGGTGCAGGTGCAGGACGGTCGCGAGCGCCTTGGCGGAGCGCTCGCGCCAGGCGGGGCGGTCGTCGCCGAAGCGCGAGACGGCGCGCGGCTGGTCGTGGTTGCCGAGGTAGAGGCTGTTCCAGCCGCGGTCGGCGAGCGCCTCCTGCCAGCGCGCGAGCGTCCCCTTCAGGAGGGGCAGGGGCAGCGGCCGCACGTCGAACTTGTCGCCGGGCGCCTGGTCGAGGGTCACGTGCTCGAAGGTGAACACCATGTCCACCTCGCGCCGCTCGGGGTCGGTGAAGGCCACCGCCTGCTCGGGGGTGACCCCGAGCATCTCGCCCACGGTCAGGAGCACGGTGCCGGCGCTGCCGAGCACCTCGCGGTGCAGCTCCTGGAGGAACTCGTGGATGCGCGGTCCGGACTCGACGAAGGGGAAGCCGTTGCCCAGGCCGTCGGGGCCGCGGTCCGGGGCGTCGCGCAGTGGCAGGTCCTTGCTGACGAGGTTGATCACGTCCATCCGGAAGCCGTCGACGCCGCGCGCCAGCCACCACCGGAGCATCTCGAAGAGCGCCCGGCGCACCGGTGGGTGCTCCCAGTTCAGGTCGGGCTGCGAGGTGTCGAACAGGTGGAGGTAGTACGCGTCGGCGGTGGCATCGTACGTCCAGGCCGGGCCGCCGAAGTAGCCGCGCCAGTTGGTGGGCTCCGCACCCGGCTCGCCGCCGCGGAAGCCGGGCCGCGGCGGGCGCCACCAGTACCAGTCCCGCTTGGGGTCGTCCGGCGAGCGCCGTGAGGCCTGGAACCACGGGTGCGCGTCGGACGTGTGGTTGAGCACCACGTCCAGGATCAGCTTCATGCCGCGCGCGTGCAGCGCGGCGATCAGTGCGTCGAGGTCGGCGAGGGTGCCGAACAGGGGGTCGACCCCCTGGTAGTCGGCGACGTCGTAGCCGCCGTCACGCATCGGCGACGGGTAGACGGGGGAGAGCCACACGGCCTCGACGCCGAGCGCCTCGAGGTGGTCGAGGTGCGCGAGGACGCCGCGCAGGTCGCCGACGCCGTCGCCGTCGCCGTCGCCAAAGCTGCGGGGGTAGACCTGGTAGACGGTGGCGCGGGTCCACCAGGGGGCGGTCGCGGGGTCGAGGGCCATGGGCCAGGGTACCAACGGTGCCGCGCGCGGCCGGCCCGTGCACGGTCGCCGTGGCGCGCGTCAGGCCGCGGCGTACACCGCCTCGCCCACGAACTGCGTGCGATGGAGCTCCGCGTACGCCCCGCCGGCGGTGAGCAGCTCGGCGTGCGCGCCACGCTCGACGATGCGGCCGAGTTCCATCACCAGGATGAGGTCGGCGTCGACGATTGTCGAGAGCCGGTGGGCGATGACGAAGCTGGTGCGGTCGCCGCGCAAGGCGGCCATCGCCTGCTGCACCAGGAGCTCGGTGCGCGAGTCGACCGAGCTGGTGGCTTCGTCGAGGATCAGCAGCGCAGGGTCGGCCAGGAACGCGCGCGCGATCGTGATCAGCTGCTTCTCGCCTGCGCTGACGTTGCCGCCCTCGTCGTCGATCTCGGTGTCGTAGCCCTCGGGGAGGCTGTGGACGAAGCGATCGACGAAGGTCGCGCGCGCGGCGGCCTGGACCTCCTCGTCGCTGGCGTCGGGGCGCCCGTAGGCGATGTTGTCGCGGATCGTGCCCTTGAAGAGCCAGGTGTCCTGGAGCACCATGCCGATCTGTGAGCGCAGCGCACCGCGCGCCATCGCCGCGATGTCGACGCCGTCGAGCGTGATGTGCCCGCCGTCGAGCTCGTAGAAGCGCATGAGCAGGTTGACGAGCGTCGTCTTGCCGGCGCCGGTCGGCCCGACGATGGCGACGGTCTGGCCCGGGGCGGCGACCAGCGAGAGGTCGTCGATGAGGGGTTGGTCGTCCTCGTAGCGAAACGCGACGTGCTCGAAGGTCACGCGGCCGCGCGCCTCGGTCGCCGGGCGCGCCAGCTCCGCGACCGGCTCCGCCGACTCCTCGTCGGCGTCGAGCAGCTCGAAGACCCGCTCGGCCGAGGCGACGCCCGACTGCAGCAGGTTGATCATCGAGGCGATCTGCGTCACCGGCTGGGTGAACTGGCGCGAGTACTGGATGAAGGCCTGGACGTCGCCCAGGGTGATGCGGCCGCTGGCGACGCGCAGACCGCCGACCACCGCCACGACGGCGTAGCTGAGGTTGCCGATGAACATCGAGATCGGCATGATCAGGCCCGACAGGAACTGGGCGCGGAAGGCGGCGTCGTAGAGCCCGGCGAACGCGAACGGGCCGGTTCCGATCGGTCGGTTCCCGAAGTCGGCGGCAGCGTCGGCCGGCATCATGGGGATGGACGCCAGGTCGTACAGCAGGTTCGCCGCTGGAGCCCGGAAGTGGAGGACCGCGGTGCTCGGATCCGGCGTGTCCACGTGCTCGAGTCGATCGTCGTCGCGAGCCTCGAGGGTGGCTCGGACGTCCTCCGACGTGAACGGCCTGCCGTCGTGGAACCGCACGTCATCGCGCAGGTGGTCACGCCCGTGGATCCGATCCTCCAGGACGAGGATGGTCGGTCGAGAGGCCGTCGCGGCGTTGAGGTCCGCGGACGGCTTCCGAGCGCTTTCACCCGTTCGCAACGCCGAAGCTACCCGCGTAGATCGCTTCGACGTGCTCCACCTCGTCGTCGCTGAGCGAGGCGAACTCCTTCGTGCGCGCGCGGCCCGACAGATGGCCGCCGTGCTGGCGCAAGAAGCGGTAGAGCAGATCGACCGTTCGCTCGGGCATGTCGACGAGCTCCGCGACGCTCGCCCGGAAGGCGTCGTAGTGGCGCAGGAAGGCGGTCTCGGAGGGGAGGTCCTCCTCGATCGTCTGGCGAACGCAGGCGTACAAGAACTCCGCGTGCGGGGTGGCGTCGAAGTACCGGTAGAAGTCGCCCGTGTCGTTCAGGACCTCGACGTTGAACGCGGGTGTCGGGCGCCATTCGACGACCGGCAGGAGGCGCGCCGCGTAGCTCTCGAGGACCGCCCGGTACGCGTCGATCCGATTCAGGATCGCGGCCGAGACCGGGAACACGATGCCCGGCGGCGTGAAGCCGTGACGGGCGAGCACGTGGTGGATGAGGTAGCGGTGGATGCGCCCGTTGCCGTCCTCGAAGGGGTGGACGTACACGAAGCCGAAGGCGATCACGGCGGCGGCGATGACGGGGTCGAGCGACCGGGAGCGCCCGCCCTCGCACTCGAGGAGGCCTCGGATCAAGTCCGGAACGTCCTCAGGTCGAGCGCTGACGTGGTCTGGGAGCGGCATACGCGTGCGGCGGTCGTGCTCGCCGACGAACCCGCCCTCGTGCCGGAACCCGAGGGTCACGAAGCGT
>JARGGE010000216.1 GCA_029210865.1 Trueperaceae bacterium | reverse complement strand
CTCGACTTGCCGACGCCGGACGGGCCGCGGATCAGGCACGACGTCCCCGCCGTCAGGCCGCCGCCGACCATGTGGTCGAGCGACTCGACGTCGCTGGCGAAGCGCAGTCGCGGCCGGTGGGCGTGGTCGTCGGCGAAGCGCCCACGGTTCGTCAACGTCAGGCGCGGGTACACGACCAGGCCGCCGCGCACGATCTCGAAGTCGTGGTGGCCGCCGCGGAAGGCGCTGCCGCGGATCTTCTGGACGCGCAACCGGTAGCGCAGGCCGGCGAAGTCCGCCTCGAGGTGCTCGAGCTCGATGGCGCCGTCGGTGATCATGTCGGTGGTGCCGGTGCCGCCCTCGTTGAGCACGAAGAGCGACGTGACCTCCAGGCTGCCGAGGAGCTCGACGAGCGCCGCCAGCTCCTGCTCGAAGCGGCCGGGGGCGGTGGCGAGCATCTCGATGAAGCTGAGCGTGTCGAACGCCAGGCGCTGGGGCCGCACCTGCTCGACGATGCCGCGGATGCGGTCGGCCACGTCGACCAGTTCGATCTCGTCGGTCACGAACACGTCCTGCTTGCCGCGCTCCTGGCGCAGGATCTCGTTCGGCGTGATGGCGTGGACGTGGATCGCGTCGAGACGCCATCCGTGGGACGCCGCGATGCGCTCGATCATCCGGGTCGACTGCGACAGGCTCACGAACAGGCACGTCTCGCCCTGCCGCGCGCCCTCGAGCAGGAACTGCAGGCCCAACGTCGTCTTGCCGGTCCCGGTGCCCCCTTTGATCAGGTAGACGCCGTTCGCGGGCAGCCCGCCGAGCAGGACCTCGTCGAGGCCCGCGATGCCGGTCGCCACGCGCTGGAACCCGTGACCGTGGGCATGGGCATCGCCAGGGACCGTCACGAGGGCACGGTGGCGGCGGGCGCTAGGCGCTCGCTGGGGCGGATCGTGCGCAGGGGGTTCATCCGTCATGCTACGCCCGATCCGCGCCGCGCCCCGTACGGGGGGGCGCCGCGCGGGCCGACAGCACCAACCGGTGCCGTCCGCCATCGAGCGGGACGCGGATCGCGCCGTCGACGGCCGGGTGCGCCGCACCGTCCAGGTCCGCGTCCCACGCGGCGCGATCGGCGCGGTTCCGGACGACCACCTCGTACCGCGTCGCCCCGATCGCCACGGTCGCCTCGAAACCGGGCCAGCCGGCGGGGAGGCATGGGGCGACGACCAGCTCGTCGCCCGCGCGCCGCAGGCCGAGGATGCCCTCGACGCCGGCGCGGTACATCCAGGCCGCCGAGCCCGTGTACCAGGTCCAGCCACCCCGGCCGACGTGCGGCGCCACCGAGTAGACGTCGGCGGCCACCACGAACGGCTCGACCTGGTAGCGCGCGACGCCGGTGGCGTCCGATGCGTGGCGGATGGGGTTGACCAGGTCGAACAGCGCCATCGCAGCGTCGCCCTGGCCCAGCTGCGCGTGCGCCAGGATCGCCCACATGGCGGCGTGGCTGTACTGCCCGCCGTTCTCGCGCAGGCCGGGCGGGTAGCCCTTGACGTAACCGGGGTCGAGCGGTCCGTCGTCGAAGGGTGGCGTGAAGAGCAGCGCCAGGCCGTCGTCGGGGCGCACCAGGTGCTTCTGGACCGAGGCCATCGCGGTCCGTGCACGCTCGGGGTCGGCGGCGCCCGAGAGCACGGCCCACGACTGCGCGATCGAGTCGATCCGGCAGGCCTCGCCGCTCGCGGTGCCCAACCAGGTGCCGTCGTCGAAGGTCGCCCGGCGGTACCAGGCGCCGTCCCAGGCATCGCGCTCGAGGGCCTCGCGGACGCGGGCGGCGTGGGCCCGCCACCGCACGGCCCGCTCCGGGTCGCGGCCGTCGGCCCAGGGAGCGAAGCGCGCGATGGCGTCGACCAGCAGCCACCCCAGCCAGACGCTCTCGCCCTGGCCGCCCTCCCCCACCCGGTTCATGCCGTCGTTCCAGTCGCCGGTGCCCATGAGCGGGAGCACGTGGGCGCCCGTGAGCGCCATGGCCTGGTCCAGACCGCGCGCGGCGTGCTCGAAGAGCGTGCCCGACTCGCCCGAGGGCAGCGGTTCGAAGAAGGCGTCGTGCTCGCCCTCGCGGAGTTCGGGGCCCTCGACGAAGGGCACCACCTCGTCGAGCACGGCAGCGTCACCGCTGGTCTCGAGGTACCGCGCGGTGGCGTACGCGAGCCACACGCGGTCGTCCGAGATCCGCGTCCGCACCCCGCGCCCGTCCGGCGGCAACCACCAGTGCTGGACGTCGCCCTCGACGAACTGGCGCGACGCCGCCCGCAGCAGGTGCGCCCGGGCCGTCTCGGGCTGCGTGAAGGCGAGCGCCATGCCGTCTTGCAGCTGGTCGCGGAAGCCGTAGGCGCCGCTCGCCTGGTAGAAGGCCGAGCGCGCGGTGATGCGGCACGCGATCGTCTGGTAGAGGAGCCAGCCGTTCAGCATCAGGTCCATCGCCCGGTCGGGCGTGCGCACGGTGACGGCGCCGAGGGTGGTCCGCCAGTGCGCCGCGACCTCGTTCAGGACGGCGTCGAGGTCGGCCTCGCGGTAGCGCGCGACCAGCGCCGACGCCTCGTCGGCCGTGGCACCCTCGCCGATCGTCGCCACCACCTCGACGCGCCCGCCGGGCGGGACCTCCACCACCCGCTGCAGCGCGGTGCACGGGTCCAAGCCCGCCCCGGTGCGCCCCGAGAGCGGCGTGGCGCGCCGCAGCCCCGCGGGCGCCGTGGGCCGGCCGCCGCGGCCGAGGAACTCGGTGCGGTCGCCGGTCCAGTGGTCCGGCCGCGCCCCGAGGTCGGCGAAGGCGACCCGCCCCGCGTACGCCGTGCTCCACGGGTTGCGGACCAGCAAGGCGCCCGTGGCGGCGTCGACCTCGGTGACCAGGTGCGGCGCGGAGGCACCGCGCGACGTGCCGAGCACCCACTCCGTGTAGGCGGTGACCGACAGGCGCCGGGTGACGGCGGAGCGGTTGTGCAGCGTCAGCCGCGAGATCTTGATCGGGTCGGCGAGCGGCACGTACTGGAGCAGCTCGAGCGCGATGCCGTGGGCCTCGTGGGTGAAGCGTGCGGTGCCGAAGCCGAAGCGCGCGGTGTAGCGGCCGCCGTCGCGGATCGGCTGCGCGGTCGGGCTCCAGACGGCGCCGGACACCTCGTCGCGCACGTACAGCGCCTCGCCCGGTGGATCGGCGACGGGGTCGTTCGACCACGGCGTCAGCTGGTGGTCGCGGCTGTTCGCCGCCCACGTGTAGCCGCTCCCCTCGCTCGACACCTGGAAGCCGAAGCCGGGGTTGGCGATCACGTCGATCCAGGGCATGGGGGTGGTGCGCTCGCCGTCGAGGACGGTGACGTACTCGCGCCCGTCGGCGTCGAACCCGCCCAGGCCGTTGAAGAACTCGAGCCCGACCGGCGCCGGCGCGGTCGCGGCGGGCGTCGGCGTGCGCGCGCGTCGCCGCACCGGTGCGGCGACCGTCGGCGACGGCACGCGCACGAGCTGGCGGTCGATCGGGCCACGGTGGGCGATCAGAGCGACGCGGGCCACCGACCGCAGCAGCGCCCGCGCCTCGGGCGTCATCAGGTCGCCGCGCAGGACGTGGACCGAGCCGTGCGCCGGCACGTCGCCGAAGCGCGGTCGCGACTGGCTCGAGCGCACGGCGGTCTCGAGCGCCCCCTGCAGGTCCTGGAGGTACGACGAGGCGTGCTCGTTCACGATGACCAGGTCGACGGCCAAGCGCTTGAGTCGCCAGTACTCGTGCGCACGCAGCAGCTGCCGGACCTGCGCCAGGTCGGCGACGTCGGCGATGCGTAGGAGCACGATGGGCAGGTCGCCCGAGATCGCGTGCGGCCACAGCCCCGACTGCGGACCCGCCCCCGCCTCGATCGCGCCGGCGGGCGCCCGGAAGCGGGCGTCGGCGATCAGCAGCGGCGTGGCCAGGCGCTGGAACTCGGCGGCCTCCTCGGTGGTGACGTCCAGGAAGCGGAGCTGCACCTGGGCCTGCGTCCAGGCGAGCGTCTTGGCGCGCTCGTACGCGCTGCGGTCGCGGTGCTTGTCGATCACGTCCAGCAGGGCGCTGCGCGAACCCGCCAGCACCGTCCAGAAGGCGACGCGCGCGACCTCACCCGGCGGCACCCGCACGCGGCGGCGCAGCGCGAAGACCGGGTCGAGCACCGTGCCGACCGTGTTCGAGAGCACCCGCGCGTCGACGATCGCGGCCGCGGCGCCGATCGATCGCCCGCGCCCGAGGAAGCGCGCACGATCGGTCTCGTACTGCGTCGGCCCCACCGCCTCGCCCTCGACCACGGCCAGATGCGCGGCCCACACCTCGGCCTCGTCCGGAGAGCGTCGCCGCCGGGTCGCGACGAGGGCGTCGACCTCGGGGAGGTACTCGGTCTGGACGAACATCTTCGCGAAGGCCGGATGCGCCGCGTCGGCGGCCGCCGAGGTCAGCACCAGCTCCGCGTACGAGGTCAGGTCGACCACGCGGGCGCGCTGCCCCGCGTTCATGAGCGAGACGCGCCGCACCTCGGCGTCGTCCTCACCCGAGATCAACACGTCCATCGTCGTGGTCAGCGCGCCCTCGCGGCGGATGAACTCGGCGTGGTCCTCGCCGAACACCACGACGTCGTGCTCGCCACCGCGGCCGATCGGTTCGATCCCCGCCGACCAGACGTCGCCGCTCTGCGCGTCGCGGAGGAACACGAAGGAGCCGCCCTCGTCGCGCGTCGCGTCCTCGCGCCAACGGGTCACGGCCAGGTCGTGCCAGCGGCTGTAGCCCCCGCCGGTCGAGGTGAGCATGACCGCGTAGCGCCCGTTGGAGAGCAGGTGGGTGAGGGGCGCGTCGGTGGGCACCGGGCTCAGCCGGCGCTCGGTGGCGGCGAGCGTGCGCACCTCGGACGGCGACACCGCGACCTCGTCCGCGCGCGGCGTGACCGCCACGACGTCGTGGGGCACCCGCTCCTGCAACAGCAGCTCGGTCGCCTGGACGATCGGCTCGCAGTGGAAGCGCGCGCGCATCCGCCCGTCGTCGAGCGCGTTCGCGATGGCGACGACGGTCATCCCCTGATGGTGGGCCATGTAGGTGCGCACCAGCACGAAGGGGTCGTCGGTGGGCACGCGGCTGCGGGTGAAGTCCAGCGCCTCGTAGTAGCCGTAGCGACCCAGCGCCCCCATCGCGCGCAGCCGCGCGAAGTTGCGACGAGCGCGGCGCGGGTCGACCATCGACGCCAACGCCGTCGCGTACGGGGCGATCACGAGGCTCTCGGACAGGCCGCGCTTGAGCCCGAGCTCGGGGACGCCGAAGTTCGCGTACTGGTAGGTGAACTCGTGATCGCGCGCGGCGTAGGCCGACTCCGACACGCCCCATGGCACGTC
>JARGGE010000215.1 GCA_029210865.1 Trueperaceae bacterium | reverse complement strand
GCGATCCCAGCGCGGCCCGCCGACCGCACCGAGCAGGACCGCGTCGGCGCCGCGGCAGGCGGCCAGCGTGTTGCCCGGCAGCGGCTGGCCGAGTGCGTCGAGCGCGGCGCCGCCGAGCGCGGTCCCTGGCCGGTGCGCACCTACGCCGACCGGCAGGGGCTGCGCGACGCGCTCGCGGCGCTGAACCCCGGTGGGCCGGTGGCGCTCGAGTACTCGCCCGAGGCCGACCTGCCGTACGTTTCGCACGTCGACGGCGGCACGATCGAGCTGCTGCGCGCGGTGGGCGTCGACGTGCGCTCGTCGGCCGACGTGCTCCAGGCCTTCGCGACCTGGACGCCCGCGCAGGTGGCCGCGCACGACCGCGCGGCCGAGGCGGTCATGGCCGTGGCGCACGGCGCTTTCGACGAGATCCGCCGCCGCCGCGCCGCGGGTGAGGTAGTGCGCGAGGCCGAGGTGCAGGCGTGGATCGCCGCGCGCTTCGCGGAGCTCGGGTTGGTGACCGGCCACGACGCGATCGTCGGCTTCGGCGCGCACGCCGGCGACCCACACTACGGCCCGCTCGCCGGGGCCGACGCCGCGCTGCGCGAGGGCGACGTCGTGCTCGTCGACCTGTGGGCCAAGGAGGACGCGCCTGACGCTCCGTTCGCCGACGTCACGTGGATGGGGGTGTGCGGCACACCGTCGCCCGAGGTGGCGCGCGCGTGGGCAGCGGTGACCGCCGGGCGCGACCTGGCCGTCCGGTTCATGGCCGAGCGCATCGCCGCGGGCGACCCGCCCATGGGCTGGGAGGTCGACCGCGCCGTCCGCGACCACCTGACCGCCGCCGGGTACGGCGAGGCCTTCGTCCACCGCACCGGGCACAGCCTCGGCAGCGGCCCCATCCACGGCGAGGCCGCCCACCTCGACGACTTCGAGACCCGCGACGTGCGCCGCCTGACGCCCGGCTTCGGCGTGACCGTCGAGCCCGGCGTCTACCTCCCGACCTTCGGCGTGCGCAGCGAACTGAACGTGGTGCTCGAGGCGAGCGGCCCGCGCGTGACCACCGGCGTGCAGCAGGAGCTGGAGCTCGTGTGAGCGAGCGGCCCACCCCGAGCGCGGTGCACGCCGTGGCGGGCGGCGCGCTCGATTCGCAGGGCAAGCGACCGCTCGTGGTGGTGGGCGACGTCGTCTGGGACGTGCTGATCCGCACGAACACGGAGCTCCTGCGCGGCGGCGACACCTTCGGCGAGGTGGAGCTGGCGCCGGGGGGGAGCGCCGCGAACGCTGCGGTGTGGGCGCGGCGCTGCGGGTTGCCGACGGCCTTCGTGGGCAAGGTGGGGCGCGACCGCTTCGGGGCGCTCGCCGAGGCCGGCCTCGCGGAGGAGCAGGTCGAGGCGTGCCTGGTCCGCACCGACGCCCACCTGACCGGCACCGTAGCCGTGTGGATCGACCACGACGGCCAGCGGTCGATGGTGTCGGGGAAGGGCGCCGACCACATGCTCTTGCCGCAGGAGCTGCCGGCCGACCTGATCGCGAGCGCGCGCCACGTGCACCTGTCGGCCTGGTCGTTCTTCGACGACCCGCCGCGCAGCGCCGCCCGCCGCGCCGGGGCGCTCGCGAAGGCGGCCGGGGCGACGCTGTCGCTCGACCCCGGCTCGTTCCAGATGATCGACGCCATGGGGGTCGACGCCTTCTTCGCGGCCACCGCCGACCTGGGCGTCGACGTCGTCTTCCCCAACTACGACGAGGGGCGCTCGCTGACCGGCCTCGAGGACCCGCGCGCGATCGCCGACGCGCTCGCGCCCCGCTACGAGGGCGCCATCGTCGCGCTCAAGCTCGACGAGGACGGCGCGCTCGTGCGCGACCGCGACGGTCGCGTCACCGAGGTCCCGCCCGAGAGCAACCGGCTGGTCGACGCGACCGGTGCCGGCGACGCCTTCGCGGGAGCGTTCCTCAGCCGCTGGCTGCGCGATCCCGACCCGGCGGCCGCGGCGCGCTTCGCCGTGCGGGTCTCGGAGTGGGTGATCGAGCAGATCGGCGCGCGGGCGGCGGTCGACGAGCGCTTGCGCGAGGTGCTGGCGGAAGGGTGACGGTCGCCCACCGGCCGTGAGCCGCGGCGGTCGCGAAGTGCGCGGCGGTCGCGAAGTGCGGCGGTCGCGAAGCGACCGCAACGCCGCGCAGGCGCTGGGGGCGTAGCCCCCGCGCCGTCTGCGCGGCGCGCTCAGTCCTCGAAGTGCCCCAGCTTCGCCCGCTTGGTCGCCAGGTAGGCCTCGTTGTAGGGGTTCTCGCCGGCGTGCAGCGGCACCCGCTCGACCACCTCCATCCCGAAGCCCTGGAGCGCCACCACCTTGCGCGGGTTGTTCGTCAGCAGCCGCAGCCGCTTCACGCCCAGGTCGGCCAGGATCTGCGCGCCCACGCCGTAGTCGCGCAGGTCGGCGGCGAAGCCGAGCTGCTCGTTCGCCTCGACGGTGTCGGCCCCCTGGTCCTGCAACGCGTAGGCGCGGAGCTTGTTCAGGAGCCCGATGCCGCGCCCCTCTTGGCGCAGGTACACGAGCACCCCGCGGCCGACGTCAGCGATCGCCTTCAGCGCGGCGTCGCGTTGGAAGCCGCAGTCGCAGCGCAGGCTGTGCAGCGCGTCGCCCGTGAGGCACTCGCTGTGCATGCGCACGAGCACCGGCGCGGCGTCGGCCTCGGCTGCGACGTCGCCGAGCACCATGGCCACGTGCTCGGTGCCGTGGAGCGTGTCGCGGTAGCCCACCACCCGGAAGGTGGCCCACGGCGTCGGGAGCTGCGCTTGGGTGACGCGTTCGACGAAGGCGTCGCGCTCGAGCCGGTAGGCGATCAGGTCGGCGATCGTGCCGACCTTGAGGCCGTGCGCGGCGGCGAAGGCGCGGAGCTCCGGCAGCCGCATCATCGTGCCGTCGTCGTGCATGACCTCGCTGATCGCCGCCACCGGGCGCAGCCCGGCGAGCTGGCACAGGTCGACGCCCGCCTCGGTGTGGCCGGCGCGCCGCAGCACCCCGCCGCTGCGTGCGCGCAGCGGGAAGACGTGGCCGGGGCGCGCGAAGTCGGCGGCCACGGCGTCGGGTTCGGCGAGCAGGAGGATCGTGTGGGCGCGGTCGGCGGCCGAGATGCCGGTGGTGACGCCATGCACCGCCTCGATCGTCACGGTGAAGGCGGTCTCGCGGTGGGCCGTGTTGTGCCGGACCATCGGGGGCAGGTCGAGGCGGTCGGCGACGTCGTCGGGCATCGCCGCGCAGACGATGCCGCCGGTGTGGCGGATGGTGAAGGCGAGCAGTTCGGGGGTGGCGTGCTCGGCGGCGAAGAGCAGGTCACCCTCGTTCTCGCGGTCCTCGTCGTCGACGACCACGATCGCGCGCCCGGCGCGGAGCTCGGCGAGCAGCTCGGGGACGGTCGCGAGGGGGGCGGCGGCCTCAGCGGGCATCGTCGCCCCCGGTGCCGGCGGCGGCCGGTGTGGCCGCGAGGAAGCCGAGCGCCAGCAGGCGCTCGACGTGCTTGGCGAGCACGTCGGCCTCGAGGTTGACCCGATCGCCCGGCCGCAGGTCGCCCAGGGTGGTCACCTGCAGCGTGTGCGGGATGAGCCAGAGGGTGAAGGTGGCGGCGTCCAGCGCTTCGCTCGAGCCCGCTGGCCCGCCCACGTCGACCACGGTGAGCGAGACGCCGTCGACCGTGAGGCTCCCCTTGGGGATGAGCCAGCGGGCGAAGGGGTCCGGGGCGCGCATGGTGACCACGAAGGCGCCGGGCTGCGCGTCGATCGCGAGCACCTCGCCGGTGCCGCCCACGTGGCCGGTGACCACGTGGCCGCCGAAGCGGCCGTCGGCCGCCAGCGCCCGCTCGAGGTTGACGCGCGCGCCGGCGTGCCAGCGCGGCGCGGTCTTGGCGACGGTCTCGAGCGACAGTTCGACCTCGAAGCCGCGGTCGTCGTGGGCCACCACCGTGAGGCAGCAGCCGCTGACGGCGACCGAGTCGCCCATCGCCAGCCCGTCCAGAACGCGCTCGGCCTCGATGCGCACGCGCAGGTCGCCCCCCGCGTCGTGCGCGGCGACGACGGTGCCGATCTCTTCGACGATCCCGGTGAACATCAGCGGTCCTCCTCGGGGCGCGACGCCCGCAGCGGGCGCGCGGCGACGTCGCCCTCGACGAGCAGGTCCTCGCCCAGGCGGCGGACGTCCCACGCCTGCAGCGCCACGGCCTCGTCCATGCCGGCGACGCCCAGGCCGGCGAGCGGGCTCGCCCCGCGCCCGCCGATCAGCTTGGGGGCGACGAACCAGGCGACCCGGTCGATCGCGCCGGCCTCCAGGAAGCTCCAGGCCAGCGTCCCGCCGCCTTCGAGGAGCAGCTCGACCACGCCGTCGGCCGCGAGCGCGCGCAGCGCCGCAACGACGTCCGGGCGCCCCTGGCGGGCGGGTGCGCGCACCACCTGCGCGCCGCGTTCCTCGAGCGCGGCCACGCGGGCGGGCGGGGCCTCGGGACCGACCACGACCGTCACCCGCGCCGGGGCGCCGTCGGGGCCGGGCTCGAAGGCGCGGGCGGTGACCGGCGTGCGCGCGACGCCGTCGAAGACGACCTTGCGCGGCGTGCGGCCGGGGGCGGCGTCGCCCGCGAGCCGCGTCGTGAGCGCGGGGTCGTCCTGGAGCAGCGTGCTCACGCCCACCGCGACCGCGTCGGCCTGGTGGCGCCAGACGTGCACCAGGGCGCGCGCGTCCGGACCGGTGATCCAGCGCGAGCGGCCGGTGCGGGTGGCGATCTTGCCATCGAGCGTCATCGCGGTCTTGTAGCGGACCCACGGTCGCCCCTCGCGGCGGTGGACGAGGTAGGCGGCGTTCAGCGCCTCGGCTTCCTCGCGCAGCACCCCCTCGTCGACGTCGATGCCGGCGGCGCGCAGGCGCGCGAGGCCGGTGCCCGCGACGCGCGGGTCCGGGTCGCGGGTCGCCATCACCACCCGCGCCACGCCCGCGGCGATCAGCGCGTCCGCGCACGGTGGGGTGCGGCCGTGGTGGCTGCAGGGCTCCAGGGTGACGTAGGCGGTGGCGCCGCGCGCGCGGTCGCCCGCGGTGGCCAGCGCCAGCACCTCGGCGTGCGCCTCGCCGACGCGCGCGTGCCAGCCCTCGCCCACGACGGTGCCGCCTTGGACGAGCACGCAGCCGACCATCGGGTTGGGGTGGGTGGTGCCGCGGCCGCGCTCGGCCAGCGCGAGCGCCTGCCGCATGCGGGCGGTATCGGTCTCGGTGGGGGACGGCGCGGCGCCCGGGGTGGCCGTCACGCGGCACCTCCGGCCCGCGCCGCACGGTGCGTGCGGTGCGTCATGAACGCCTCCTTCTCTCATCCGGACTGTCACCGTCGGCACCCGGTTCGCACGGGTTCGGGCCCCATGGGGGGCTT
>JARGGE010000214.1 GCA_029210865.1 Trueperaceae bacterium | reverse complement strand
ATGGCGACCTCCTGGGGCCTAGTCGGCCAAGCGCTTGCCGTACCACTCGAGGACGGGCCGGGCGTCGATCGCGAAGCGGTACCCCAGGCGCTCCCAGAAGCGCCGGGTACGCGGGTTGCCGCCGTAGATCGAGGACAGCACCCGGTGGACGCGCCCGTCGAGGCGGGCCTCGAGGGCGCGGACGACCGCGGTCCCCACGCCGCGCGACTGCAGCGCGCCGTGGACGAGCAGGAGGTTGACGGTGGCGTCGCCGACCTCCGGGTAATCGAGCTTGTAATCGACGTAGGCGGCGACCGGCCAGCGCTCGCGCGCGTCGGTCGGCACGCCGTTCGGGCGAGGCGTTCGCGGGTCGAGCAAGGCGAGCAGGACGTGGCGCCGCTCGTCCTGGGCGGCGAGCGTCAGGTCGGTGCGGACCTCGCTCGAGGTCGGGACCGGCTTGCTGATCGCCTGGAAGTACGTGGGCGAGGCGAGGTAGAGGGCGCGCACGGCGCCGGCGTCGCCGGCGTCCGCCGTTCGGAGGTGCACCAAGAGAGCGTCCGGGCCGAGCGGAGCGCGCTCGACCGCGTCGAGATCGTCGACGTCGGGCATCGACCCGAGGCTAGCACGCGCGTAGGTGAGGACCGCCCGGGACGTGGGCGCGGGACCGGGATCGCTGTCGCGGGCGGCGTCCGCGCGCGCGGGCGCGCGCTGGTACGCTGCCGGACGTGCACCGCGACGTCGCCGCCCCGCCCTCCGACCCCGCGCGCGAGCCCGCGGCCGGGTGGGCCCCGCGCCCTGCGCCCGCGCGCTTCGTCGCGGCGCTGGCGCAGGAGCGCGCCGTCCTCGCGCCCATGGCCGGGTACACCGACGCCCCCTTCCGGCGGCTCGCGCGCGCCTTCGGCGCCGCCTGGGCCGTGACCGAGATGGTCTCCGCGCGCTCGCTCGCCCTGGGCGACGCGCGCGGCCTGGCGATCTCGGCGCCCCACGAGGGCGAGACCGACGTGGTCGTGCAGGTGTTCGCGGCCGACCCCGACGAGGCCGCCGCGGCCGTCGCGCGCCTGCACGCGGCCTTCGCCCCCGCCGCCTTCGACCTGAACATGGGTTGCCCCGTCAAGAAGGTCCTCCATCGCGGCTGCGGCGCCGAGCTGATCCGCGACCCGCAGCGCGCTGCCGCCATCGTGCGCGCGATCGGGGCCGCGGTGCCGGTGCCGGTGACCGCCAAGACGCGCTTGGGCCTCGACCGCGTCGAAGCGCACGAGGTGGCGCACGCGGTCGTGGAGGCGGGGGCCGCGATCCTCGCGGTCCACGGCCGCACCGCGGCGCAGCGCTACGCCGGCAGCGCCGACTGGGCAGCGATCGCCGAGCTGGCGGCGGCGCTGCCCGTCCCCGTCCTCGGTTCGGGCGACGTGACCGACGCGCGCGGGATGGCGCGCGCGCGCGCCGCGGGCGTCGGCGCGATGATCGCGCGCGGCGCCCTCGGCCGCCCCTGGGTGTTCCGCACGGTGCGCGGCGGCCCCCCGCCGACGCGGTCCGAGGTGGTCGGCGTCGCCTGGCGGCACGCGCGCGACCACGTCGCCTGGTACGGCGGCGAGCACGCGCTGCCGCGGCTTCGCGGGCAGCTCGCCGCCTACGCCGTCGCGGCGCTCGGCGCGGACGCGGGCTCCGAACCGATCGACCCACGCCGCGGCCGCGACGCCACGGGCCTGCGGGACGCGCTCATGCGCGCGTCGCGCCTGGCCGAGGTCGGCGCCGCGCTGCGCGAGGCGACCGGCATCGAGCCCGAGCGCGAGGACCTCGACCCGCTCCCAGGGGCGTCGCCGTGCCCCCCTGCATGGACCGGTTGGCAGGGCCGGCGGCCGCGGCGCTCCTCGACGGCCGAGCGACGGTGGCTGGCGCCCACCATCGACTGATCGCGGCGCTGGTACCATCGTCCGTGCCGCTCCTACCGCGCCTCGCGCTCCGCAACCTGCTCCGTCATCGCTGGCGCACGCTCGCCACCGTCTTGGGCGTCGCCCTCGGCATCGCCGCCGTGCTGGCGACCCTGTCCGTCGGCGCCAACGTCGACGCCAACATCCGCGCCACGCTCGAGGCCGCGGCCGGTCCCGCCGACCTGCTCGTGACGCCCGGCGCGACCGGCCGCGCCGTCTTCGAGTTCGCCCCGACCCTGGAGGCCGTCGCCGCCGACCCGGCCATCGCCTGGGCGGTGCCAGTGCTGAACGTGCGCGCCGAGCCGGAGCGAGGCGCCGAGGTGGTCGGCGCCTCCGGCATCCTTCCCGGCGTCGACACCGGCTTCCAGCTCGGCGGCCGGGTCATGGCGGTCGCCGAGAGCCTGCCGCTGCGGGTCGCGTCCGGGCGCCTGCCCGTGGCCGGCGCGGCCGAGGTCGCGATCGCCGAGGGCTTCGCCAGCGGACGCGACCTCGAGATCGGCGACCAGGTCGGTTTCTCGAGCCAGGCCGGGCGCTTCGAACTGACCCTCGTCGGCCTGCTCGACGACCGCTTCGCCCTCGCCACCACGAACGGCGGGCGCGTCGGCGTCACCGACCTGGTCGACCTACAAGGCGCGTTGGCCTTCGAGCGGCGCGCGAGCCACCTGGAGGTCGGTCTCGTCGCCGACGCCGACGTGGACGCGGCGCGCAGCCGCCTTCAAGCCACCGTGGGCGAGGCGTACACGGTCACGTACCCCGCCGGCGCCGGCGACGCCACGTCGGGGATCGTCCAGACGCTGCAGAGCGGGCTCTTGATCCTCGCCGCGACGCTGATGGCGCTCGGCGGCTTCATGGCCTACAACACCTTCATGGCCGGCGTCGTCGAGCGGACGCGCGAGTACGCCCTCCTGCGCACGATCTGCATGAAGCGCGGCGACGTGCGCCGGCTGGCGCTGTACGAGGCAGCGTGGGTGAGCCTCGCGGGCGTCGTGACGGGCCTGGCGCTCGGGGTGGCGCTGGCCGCGGGCCTCAACCAGGTCAACGCGATCGCGCTCGGGTACGAACCGCGCACGCTGGTGGTCCCACTGAGGGCCGCCGCGATCGCCGCGGGCGTCGGGGTGATCGTGGCGCTGCTCGCCGCGAGCTTGCCGGCGCGCGCGGCCGCGCGAACGTCGCCGCTCGGTGCGCTGCGCGACGCGGACGTGGCGCGCGACCCGCGGCTGGTGGCGCTGGGGTGGGTACTGGTGGCGCTGGGCGTCGTGTTCAGCCAGCTCCCCTGGAGCGGCTACGCGGCGCTGTTCGGCACCGCCCTGGCGATGGCGACCTTCTTCGGCGGCGTCGCCCTCGCCGCCGAGGGGCTGATCCGCCCGGCCGTCGCGCTCGCCCGACCGCTCCTGGGCGCGCTGCTGGGGCCGGCCGGCCGCTTGGGTGCCGGCTTCACGATCCGCAACGCCTCGCGCAACGGTGTCGCGGTCGGCACCGTCATCGTCGGGACCGGCCTCATCATCGGGGTCGGCTCGATGGTCGAGGGGATCAACCGCGCGGTCGCCGACTGGGTCGACACGACCATCGTCGGCGACCTGTTCATCACCGCCGCCGCCCCGTTCCCGGCCGACTTCGAGGCGCGCGCGGCGACCGTGCCCGGCGTCGACCAGGTCTCGGGGGTCGGGCTGCGCGTGGTCCGCTACGAGCCCGAGGGGGTGCCGCGCGGCCGCACGGTGGCCCTGGTGCTCGTCGACCCAGCGCGCTTCGACCCGGCGGCGGGCTTCGGCTCGCTCCAGTACATCTCGGGGCAGGGCGACGCGGCGCGCGGCTTCGAGGCGCTGCAGCGCGGCGGCGTGGTCCTCGCGGCCAACACGATCCGTGACCGTTTCGGCGTCGGCGTGGGCGACACGGCCCGCTTGCGCACCGACGACGGCTTCGTCGACTTCCCCGTCGAGGGCGTGGTCGTCGACTACACCGGCGGTGGCGAGACGTTCCTCGCGTCGATCCGCGACCTGCCGCGCTTCGGGGGCGGCAGCCCCGACCTGTTCGTCGCCACGGTCGACGCGGGCACCGACGCCGGCGCGGCCCGCGCAGCGCTGCTCGAGGCCTTCCCCGACGTGCTGCTCGACGTCACCCTCAACCAGGCGTACCGCGACCAGATCGAGTCGCTGATGCAGCAGTCCTTCGCGACCACGAACACGCTGCTGCTGCTCGCGGCGCTCATCGCCGCGCTCGGGGTGGCGAACACCCTCGGCATGAACCTGTCGCGGCGCGCCCACGAGATCGCGGTGCTGCGGACGGTCGGGCTGCGCCGCGCCGGCGTCCGGCGGTTGGTGACCGCCGAGGGGATCGTGGTCCTGACGCTCGGCGCCGTCCTCGGCGTCACCTTCGGGTTGCTGCTGGCCGACGTCATCACGGCCGGCACCCGCGCCCTCACCGGCTATGCGATCGAAGCGGTCGTCCCGTGGCGGATGCTGATCGCCGCCGTCCTCCTCACCCCCATCCTCGGCTTCCTCGCCTCGTGGTTGCCGGCCCGCCGCGCCGCGCGCCTCGCCCCGTGCGTCGCCCTGGGCGCCTCGGAGTCCGCATGAACGCACCGACCGCCGCCACCACCGTCCCCGCCCTCGCCGCCGTCGGCCTCCACAAGCGCTACGTGCTCGGCGACGAGGTCGTCCACGCCCTGCGCGGCGTCGACCTGACGGTCCAACCCGGCGAGTTCGTCGCGGTCATGGGGCCGTCGGGTTCGGGCAAGAGCACGCTGCTGCACCTGCTGGGGCTGCTGGACGCACCCGACGAGGGCACGATCGCGCTGGCGGGCGAGGCGACCGAGGGGCTCGACGACGACGCCCTGACCGACGTCCGCCGGCAACGCCTCGGCTTCGTGTTCCAGGCCTTCGAGCTGGTACCCAACCTGACCGCGCGCGAGAACGTGGTGCTGCCGGCCGAGATCGCTGACGAGGCCGCCGCCGCCGCCGAGCGCTTGACGATGCTCGCCGACGCCCTCGGGATCACCGACCGCCTCGACCACCGGCCGGGGCAGCTGTCGGGCGGGCAGCGGCAGCGGGTGGCGATCGCACGCGCGCTGATCAACGACCCGGTGCTCGTGCTCGCCGACGAACCGACCGGCAACCTCGACAGCCACACCGGGCGCGAGGTGCTCGACCTGCTCCGCTCCGGCGTCGACCGCCACGGATGGACGGTCGTCGTCGTCACCCACGACGTCCAGGCGGCGCTGACCGCCGACCGCATCGTGTTCCTGCGCGACGGCGCGATCGCCGGCGAGGCGCGCACCGACGCCGCCGACGTGCGGGCGCAGCTCGACGGCTTCCTGGCTGGCTGAGCGGGGCGCGGGCCGGGCACCGCCCTGCTCGACCCCGGCCCGCGCTCGGCGGTGGCCCGCGCTTGACGGCGGCCCGCGAGCGACCTAGCATGTGGCCTATGATGTGTAACATACACACGGTACGTGCGTCGATCGTCGATCGGGCACCCGCGTGAGACACCCTGTGTCAACCCGTTGGGTTCATCAGCGCCGG
>JARGGE010000213.1 GCA_029210865.1 Trueperaceae bacterium | reverse complement strand
GGCGAACCCGATAGCCCCTTGGGTAGAACCCGAAGCTGAGCCTGGGCGCCCCGCCCACTTCCCCACCAAGCTCGAACGAAGGAAGACTGTTGGCACGAACCCGGTTGCGCGTTAGGTTGAGCCGGGGACGTGACCGCGGGCCCGCCACCACCCACACCCCAACCACGCTCACCAGCACCACCGACGAGCGCAAGACCCCTCACGCCCAACCCCCACAAACACCAGCACTTGACAACGACCTCATAGACTGCTCAGCCGAGCGCGACGTCGAGCACGAGCATGACCACGATGCCGAGCATGGTGCCGATCGTGGCGATGCGCTCGAAGCCGCGCGCGTGCGTCTCGGGGATGATCTCGTCGCTGACCACGAAGAGCATCGCCCCGGCGGCGAACCCCATCGCGTAGGGCAAAAGCGGCGCCGCCGTGGTCACCGCCCACGCGCCGAACACGGCCAACGGCACCTCGACCAGACCCGCTCGGATGCCCGTGAGGGCGGCGTACCAGGTGCTGCCCATGCCCGCGTTGCGCGCCGCGACCGCGACCGCCAGGCCCTCGGGCACGTTCTGGATGCCGATCGCCAACATCAGCGCGACCGCGTCCTTCACGGCGCCGCCGCCGAACGCCACGCCCACCGCGAGCCCCTCGGGCATGTTGTGCAGCGTGATCGCGACGATGAACAGGATCACGCTCAGGAAGCGGCCGTCGAGCGACCCGCCGGCCGCGGCGTCCGAGCGTCGCCGGCCGGTGACGAGCACGTGGACGTGAGGCACCCAGACGTCGGCGCGATCCAGCGCGATGGCGCCCAGGACCATGCCCACCACCACCGGCCACAGCCCACCCGCTTCGATGCCGGGGAGGATGAGGCTGGTGAAGCTGGCGGTGAGCATGACGCCCGCGGCGAAGCCGAGCGCCGCGTCGAGCGACCGCGGCGAGGGGCGCCGCCAGACGACGATCACCAGCGCCCCGACCAGGTTGAAGGCGGTGATGACCAGACCGCCGACCAAGCCCTGCACGACGGGGTGCGGACCGGCCAAACGCACGAACGCGTCGACGAAGCCGCTCATCGGTCCCCAGCGTACGCCCGGGTGGGAGCCGCTTCGGCCACGGACGGGCCCTGCCCGCGGGACGGCCGAGTCCGACCATGGCACACCCCCTTCGGGCGCGAACGGACCGGTCGGGACATCCCGCACTATCGTTCACGAGCCGCGATAGGGTCCGCTGAGCCCATGAACCCGACGGGACCGGCGGCCGCGCCGGTGCTCCGGCGCCTGCTCGAAGGCGAGGCCTTGGCACGGCGGCGCATCGACGAGGCCGAAGCGAGCGCGAGCGCCCGCATCGAGACGGCGCGCCGAGCCGCCGACGAGGCGGTGCGTACCGCGCGCCGCGAGGCCCAACGCCAAGCGGCGAAGGCGTGCGCCGAGGCCAACGCCGAGGCCGACCGGGCGATCGAGGCCGCCCGCCAAGCGCTCGACGCCGAGCTCGCGGAGGCCGCCGCGGCGGCCGAGGCGAACCACGACCGCGCGGTCGCGCGCGTCGTCGGCTGGGTCACGGAACCGGGGACGTGAGGTGCTGTCCGCGGTCGGGTACGCGTCGGTGCAGGCGCGCGTGCGCGCCCGCCGCTCGTGGCTCCTAGGCGCCGACGCCTGGCGCGACCTGATCGACGCCTCCACGCTCGACCGCACGCTCGAGGTGCTGCGCACGACCGCGTACGGGGCCGCCACCGACCGCGGGGCCACCGAACGGGTCGCCGGCGCCGCCATCGGCGGTGCCGACGCCGTCACCCGCCTGCAGCGGTCGCTCCGGCGCGGGCTGCGGCGCGAGACGATGGCCCTGGCCGCCAGCGTGCCACCGGTGGCGCAGGAGCTGCTCGAATGGCTCGCCGACGGCGCCTTGGTCCAGGACCTGAAGCTCCTCGTGCGCGCGCTGCACCACGGCCACCCGATCGACCTGGTCTGGCCGGCGACCACCCTGGCCGACCGCGACGACCCGACGCTCGCCGGGCTGGCCCAGGTCCGCAGCCTCGCCGGGCTGGTGGCGGCGCTCGAGCGCACCCCCTTCGGGCGGGCGCTCGCGGACGCCTGGGACCGGGCCCGCCAGGAACGTCGCCCCTTCTACCTGGAGGTGGCCCTCGACCTCGCCTACCAGCGCGGGTTGGTCGCGCGCATCGAGGCGCTCTCGGGCGCCGACCGGTCCGACGCGGTGGAGCTGCTCGGCCGCGCGCTCGCGCGCGAGAACCTGATCGCCGCCGGCCGCTACCGGGCCCTGAGCGGGGTGAGCCCCGAGGAGGTCGTCAACTTCCGCCTCCACCGCGACTTCGGCGGCGGGCTCGCGATGGTGCAGCGGGTGGCGACCGGTGCGTCGCTGCGCGACGAGGCCGCAGCGCTCGGCGTCGACCTGGCCGTGCTGGGCGACGACGCGGCGACGCTGCTGGCGCTCGAGCGCGCCAGCGACCGCCTCCAGCGTGAGGCGGCACGGGCCCGTTTCGGCCGGCAACCGTTCGGTTTGGGGCTGGTGCTCGCGTACCTGATCGAGCGCCGTGCGGAGGCCGCCGACCTGGTCGCGCTCGTCGAAGCCAAGGCGCAAGGGCTCGGCCCGGACGCGCTGCGCGCGCGGATCCCCAGGGAGGTGGCGTGAGGTGCTGACCCCGGTACGCCTCGTGGAGGTGAGCCTCTTCGTCGGCGAACGTGATCTGGAAGCGGTGACCGCGACGCTGATGCGCGAACGCGCGCTGCACGTCGAGGCCCTGGAGGGGGAGCACTGGTCGCCCGCGCCCCGCTGGACCGAGGCCGCCGAGGCCTACCGCGCGCTCGAGGCGCGCCTCGCCGGCGTCCACGCGGCACTGGGCTTGAGCGGCGCGGCGCCCTCCGACGTCGAACCGCGGCCCGGGCACGACAAGGTGGAGCTCGAGACCGCCGCCATGCGCCTCGAGGGGCGCGTGGCGAGCTGGCGCGACGCGATGAACGCCGCCGAAGCGGACGTGTCCGAGTACGACGGCGCCCGCCGCCAGCTCGAGCTGCTCGCGCCACTCGCGGCCCCGGTCGAGGACCTGCGCCACCTGCAGCACCTGCACCTGACGATCGGCACGCTGCCCGACGAGAACGTCGAACGGGTGGCGGCGGCGCTGTTCCAGGTCTCGTTCATGCTGCTGCCGCTCGAGCGCCGCGGCGGCCGCACCCTCGTCGCGGTGGCTGCGGCGCGCGACGACGCCCACGTGCTCGACCGCGCGCTCCGCAGCGCCTTCTTCGAACCCCTCGAGCTGCCGCCGCGCGTCACCGGCCTGCCGCCCAAGGCGCTCGCGACCGTGAACGCGGAGCTCGAGCGCGCCCACGCGCACGTCACCGAGCTCACCGCGACCCGCGACGCGCTCGCCGAAGAGGTCGGTGGCGACGTGCGCGCCGCACTGGCGCGCGCGCGCCGCGACCTCGAGCTGTGCGAGGCGCTGCGTCGCGTGCCCTTCCGCGAGGGCATCTACGTGCTCGCCGGCTGGATGCCGGAGTCCCGCGTCGGCGAGGTCACCGACCGGGTGCGCGCCGCCGCCGAGCAGCCGGTCGTGGTCGAGGCGCTGCCCCCCGCGCGCGGGCGCCGCTCGGTGCCGAGCCTGATCCACAACCCGCCCTGGCTGCGCCCGTTCGCGGTGCTGGTCGACACCTTCGGGCTTCCCGGGTACGAGGAGCTCAACCCGACGCTCATCGCCACCATCGTCTTCCTGTTCACCTACGGCATGATGTTCGGCGACCTCGGCCACGGCGCGCTGCTCGCCCTCGGCGGGCTGGCGCTGCGGCGCGCGACGCCGTTCGGGACGGTCGCCGCCGCCGCCGGGGCCACCGCGACCGTCTTCGGCGCGCTGTACGGCGTCGCCTTCGGCCACCCGGTCATGGAGCCGCTGTGGCTCCAGCCGCTCCACGCGATCTTCCCGCTCCTCATGGCGGCGGTCGGCGCGGGGGTCGTCATCCTCAACATCGGCTTCGCGCTCAACCTGATCGCCACGTGGCGCACGGGCGACCGTCCGGCCTTCTGGCTCGGGGCCAGCGGGGTCTTGGGGCTCGCGTTCTACTGGGCGCTCCTCGGCGGTGGCCTCGCCGCCTTCAGCGGCGTCATCCCCGTTCCGCTGTGGCTCGCGCTCGTCGCGCCGCTCGCGCTCGCGACCGCTCTCCGCGAACCGCTCATCGAGCGGGCCCACGGCCACCGCGCGAGCTTCGGCGACCACGCGGTCACCGGCTTCTTCGAGCTGTTCGAGTCGGTCATCTCGAACCTGTCGAACACCCTTTCGTTCATCCGCCTCGGCGCCTTCGCCGTCGCCCACGAGGGCCTCTCGGCGATGGTGCTGCAGTACGGCCTGGCCCCCGGCGGCTGGGCGGTGCTCGTCATCGGCACCCTGTTGATCGTCGGCTTCGAGGGCCTGATCGTCGGCATCCAAGCGCTGCGCCTGCAGTACTACGAGTTCTTCGGCCGCTTCTTCCAGGGGAGGGGACGCCCCTTCCGACCGCTCGCGTTCACAGGAGGTTCCGATGCCCCGTCCCCCGTGCGCCCCTGATCTCGGCCGCCGCCTGATCGTCGCCCTGGCGCTCGTCGCGCTGCTCGCCAGCGGCCTGGCCCTCGCCCAGGACGAGGCGGCGCCCGCGTCCGGCGCCCCGCTCGCGGCGGCCATCGCCACCGGCCTCGCCGCCATCGGCGCGGGCATCGCGGTCGGCATCGCGGGCGCGGCGGCGATCGGCGCGATCGCCGAGAAGCCCGAGCTCCTCGGCCGCACGCTCATCTTCGTCGGCCTGGCCGAGGGCATCGTGATCTACGGCCTGATCATCTCGTTCATCATCCTGGGGGGCTGATGCGCGCGAGCCGCGAGGCCCGCGGACGGATCGTCGTCGTCGGCCCCCCCGACACGGTGCTCGGCCTCGGCCTGCTCGGGATCGAGGGCACCGTCGTCGCCGATGCGCGCGAGGCGGCCGTGGCGCTCGAACGGGCGCTCGCCGCCCCAGGCGTCGCGCTGGTCCTGCTGGGGCAAGCATGGGCGTCCGACCTGCGCGATCGCATCGAGGCAGCGGCGGTCGACCCCGACAGCCCGCTGGTGGTCGAGGTCCCCGACCCCGACGGCGTCACCGGCGACGTACCGCTCACCGAGCGCGTCGAGCGCGTGCTCGGCGTGCGTCTGGAGGCGTGAAGCGATGACGGAGCTCCTCGGCAACCTCGAGGAACTGATCGCCGACGTGCGCCGGCGCGCGGAACGGCGCGCGTTGGCCATCGAGGCGGCGGCCGACCACGAGGCGCGGCGGATCGAGGCCGAGACCGAGGCGCACGTGCAGGCCGCGCGCGAAGAGGCCGCGAGGACCTGCGCCGAGGCCGCCGAGGCGACGCGCCGCGAGCGCCACGCGCAGGCCGACCTCGAGCACCGCACGCGTCGGCTGGACGCACGCGAGCGGCGCCTGGACCAGGTCTGGACGGCGGCGGAACGCGAGCTCGAGCGGCTGG
>JARGGE010000212.1 GCA_029210865.1 Trueperaceae bacterium | reverse complement strand
GTCGACGAAGACCTTGAGGTCGAACCGTCGCCGCAGCTCGCGGTCGGCGAGCACCAGGATGCCCTCCACCACGATCACCGGTGCCGGTTCGAGGCGCAGGGTGCGGTCGCTCCGGTCGAGGGCGGTGAAGTCGTAGACCGGACGGTCGACGGCGGCGCCGCGGCGCAGCGCGTCGAGGTGGTCGAGGAGCAGCGGCGTGTCGAAGGCGGCCGGCTCGTCGTAGTTGACGGCCGCCCGCGCCGCCGCGTCGAGGTGCGGCTGCGCCCGGTAGTACGCGTCCTGCGGCACGATCGCCACGTGGCCCGCGCCGGCGGCGCGGACGAGCGCCTCGGCGACGGTGGTCTTGCCCGAGCCGGTGCCGCCTGCGACCCCGATGACCAGCAGCGGGGCCGGCGCGGGGGCGACACCGGCGGGCGCGGGCGTGGCGCTCAGGTGGGCACCGCCGTCGCGCGCGCGCGACGGAAGGCCACCGCGGCGCGGATGAAGCCGGTGAAGGGCGGGCTGGGGCGCATGAGCCGCGACGTGAACTCCGGGTGCGACTGGACCGCGACGAAGTACGGGTGGTCGGCGAGTTCGATCGCCTCGACCAGGCCCGCGCCGCGCCCGCTCATGCCGGGCGTCATGCCCGACACCACCAGGCCGGCCGCCTGCAGCGCCTCGACGTACGCGGGGTTCACCTCGTAGCGATGCCGGTGACGCTCGCGGACCGTCCCAGCGACGTCGGGCGTCGCGCCGTGCGCTTCGAAGCGGGGCGCGTAGACCTCCGCCAGGCGGGTGCCCGCCCGCACGCTCATCGGCCACGAGCCGAGGCGCATCGTGCCGCCCATCCCGTCGACCTCGAGCTGCTCGGGCATGAGGTCGACCACGGGATGGGGCGTGTAGGGGTCGAACTCGGTCGAGTTGGCCGCGTCGAGCCCGGCCACCGTCCGCGCGAACTCGATGACGGCGACCTGCATGCCGAGGCAGATGCCCAGGTAGGGCACCCGACGCTCGCGGGCGAAGCGCGCGGCGAACACCTTGCCCTCGATGCCGCGCACCCCGAAGCCCCCGGGGACCAGGATCCCGTCGAAGGCGACGAGCTGGTCGAGGTCGCCGTCGGCGACCCCCTCGGCGGAGACCCAGTCGATGTCGACCTGCGCCCGGTTCGCGATGCCGGCGTGCTTGAGCGCCTCCATGAGCGACAGGTAGGCGTCGGGCATGGCGACGTACTTGCCGACGACGCCGATCGAGACCCGCTCGTCGGGCTGGCGCAGCACGCGCACGGCCTCGTGCCAGACGCGCAGCTCGGGGGTCACCCGCTCGAGGCCGAGGTGGCGTTCGAGGAGCCGCGGGAGGCCCTGCTGCTCGAGCATCTCGGGCACCGCGTAGACGTGGTCGGCGTCGTAGGCGCTGAACACCGCGTCGCTCTCGACGTTCGTGAAGAGCGCGATCTTGCGCCGCGCCTCCTCGGGCACCGGCGACTTACTGCGCACGACCAGGCCGTCGGGTTGGATGCCGACGCCGCGCAGGGTCGCCACCGAGTGCTGCGTCGGCTTGGTCTTGTACTCCTCGCTGGTGCCCAGGTAGGGGAGCAGCGTGACGTGCAGGTAGAGCGAGCGCTCGCGGCCCACCTCGAAGCGCATCTGCCGGATCGCCTCGAGGAACGGCAGCGACTCGATGTCGCCGACCGTGCCGCCCACCTCGACCAGCACGATCTCGGCCTGCGACACCTCGCCGACGTCGTAGATGCGCGACTTGATCTCGTCGGTGACGTGCGGGATGACCTGGACGGTCTGCGAGAGGTACGCGCCCTGGCGTTCCTTCTGGATGACCGCCTGGTAGACCTGGCCGGTGGTGACGTTGTTCCCACGCGCGAGGTCGACGTCGAGGAAGCGCTCGTAGGTGCCGATGTCGAGGTCGGTCTCGGCGCCGTCGTCGGTGACGAAGACCTCGCCGTGCTCGTAGGGCCGCATGGTGCCGGCGTCGACGTTGATGTACGGGTCGATCTTGATCGCCGTCACGCGGTAGCCGCGAGCGCGCAACAGCGCCCCGACGCTCGAGGTCGTGATGCCCTTGCCGAGGCTCGAGACGACCCCGCCCGTGATGAAGACGTACTTGGTGTGGCTGTCCACCGGTTCACCTTCTCCCGGGGCGCCATCGTAGCACCGGTGCGTGCTACCGTCGGCACCCGTGCGGCCCGGAGCGGGCGCGCGAGGCGAACCCCATGACCCAACCCTCGAGCGGCGGCCGCCGCGGCATCCTCTTCGTCATGACCGGCGCTTCGGGCGTCGGCAAGGGCACGCTGCGGGCCGAAGCCGCCGACGCCCTCGCCGACGTCGTCTACTCGGTCTCGGCCACCACCCGACCACGGCGCCCGGGCGAGGCCGACGGCGTCCACTACCACTTCCTCGACCGCGCCGACTTCGAGGAGCGGGTGCGCACCGGCGGCATGCTCGAGCACGCCGAGTACGTCGGCGACCTCTACGGCACGCCGGCGGCACCGGTCGACGCGGCGCTCGCGAGCGGCCGCGACGTGCTGCTCGAGATCGAGCTGGACGGCGCCCGCCAGGTCAAGCGGGCGCGCCCCGACGCGGTCATGCTCTTCATCGCCCCACCCTCGCTCGCCGAGCTCGAGCGCCGCCTGCGCGGGCGCGGGACCGATCCGGAGGCGAAGATCCAGAAGCGGCTGGCGCGGGCGCGCGACGAGATCCGCGCGGTCCGCGAGTTCGACTACGTGATCGTGAACGACGACGTCGCGGAGGCGGCCGCGACGCTGCGGGCGATCCTCACCGCCGAGCGCGCCCGCGCCCGGTTGCTCGGCGACGACCAGGTGGCCGCCTTCCTCGACGGTTGAGCCGCGACGGTCGCTTCGTCCCCGTCTGGTAGAGTCCCGTCGACTGGACGTCGCGCGCTGGCGCACCCGCCGCGACCCCCGCTGGACCCACCTGAGGAGGGCCCCATGGCACAAACGGGTTACGACCGCCTGTTGGCGTTGACCGATTCCCGCTACCGACTCTCGATGATCGTGGCGCGTCGCGCGGCCCAACTCAAGGGCGGCATCCCGACGACGCTCGACGCCGACGAGATGCCCGAGGCACGCCAGAACACCGTGACGATCTCGATGAAGGAGTTCAAGCTCGGCCGCGACGTGCGGTTCGGCGAGGACCTGCCCTCCTCCGACGAGCTGCGCCGCACGGTGCTCGAGGAGCGGCGGCGCGAGGAGCCGAGCTTCACGGTCACGCGCACCCCCTTCGCCGACGAGGACGACGAGGTCTAGGTCGACGGTGCCCGCGCGCCGCCGCGGCGGCGCGCACGCCCCCATCGGGACCCGGTGCCGTACGATGAGCGTCACATGCCGAGCAAAGAGTACCGTCAACGCCTCATCGAGGAGCTCGTCGAGCACGAGTTCGTCTCGACCCAGGCCGAGATCGCCGAGCACCTCGCGCGCCGAGGCATCAAGGTCACGCAGGCGACCATCAGCCGCGACGTCAACGAGCTGCGGCTGGTCCGCCTCCCCGCCGGCAACGGCCAGCATCGCTACCGATCCACGCCGCTGGCGGCGCAGGAGGACGTGGTCGGCGAGCTGTCGCTGCGCTTCAAGCTCTTCGTGCGGCACCTCGACCGCGGTGACAACGTGCTCGTGGTCGAGACCGACGAGGGCCACGCGAGCGGCATCGCGTACGTGATCGACAAGCTCGACCGTGAGGAGATCGTCGGCACCCTCGCGGGCCAGAACACGATCCTGGTCGTGTGTCGCAGCGTCGAGGCTGCTGAGACGCTGCTCGGCGAGTTCGAGGCGCTGCTCAACTGATCGCCCCCGCCTGCCCGGGGGTCTGGCCCTCCACCGGCCGGCGACCGTGGCATCGTGGCCGCGCTTCCTTCCCGCGCGCGGGGCGCGTGCTAGCCTCCGGCACACCACGGAGGTCCCTCATGCACCGCACCCTCATCGTCCTCGCCACCACCCTGATCGCGTGGGCGGCCGCGGCCGACGTCGTCGTCCACCCGTTCCGTAGCCAAGACCCGTTCCTTGGGGTCGCCGTCGCCGAACGCGTCGCCGGCGCCCTCGAGGGCGTCGAGGTGTTCGGCCCCGAGCTCGCGCCCGCGCTGATCGCGCCCCTCCCCGTTCCCGGTGGGTTCTTCAACCCGATCGCGGTGCTGCCGGACGGCGTCGTCGACCGCAGCGGGGTCGCGGTGCTCGCCGACGCGCTCGGTGTGGCCGCCGCGGTCTCCGGGACCCTGACCGTCGAGACCGACGCGCTGCGCCTGGAACTCCGCGCGGCCGTGGACGGCCGCGGCCACACGGCCACCGTCATCACGGCTTTGGACGACCTCGACGGGCTCGCCGCACGCGCGGCGGCCATCGTCGCGCGCTGGACCGGCGCGTCGACCGCGCCCGTGCGGCCGCTCGACCTGTCGGGCGACGACGCCGCGGTCGCCCGCGCCCGCGCGCTGTTGGGCGCTGGCTTCGCCATCGAGGCCCTCGAGGCCCTCGACGGGCTCACGGGCTTGGACGCGACTGACGCGGCGCTGCGCGACGGTCTCGCGGCCGCGCTCGCCGGCGACGACGGGGCGCCGGCGGCGCTCGGAGCCGTCGTCGCGCTCTTCCAGGGCGACGGACCGGCCACCGTGGCCGCCTTCGAGCGCTGGGCGGCCTCCGGGGCGCCGCCGGTCGCGTACGTCTGGCTCGGCGTCCTCGCGTTGAGCGTCGAGGACCCCGCGGCGGCCGTCGCCGCCTTCGACCTGGCTGCCGCGTACCCGTACGGTCGCGCCGCGCGGGCGGCTGCCCGGGTGGTCGCTGGCGACGAGGCCGGCGCCCGCGAGGACCTCGCCCAGGTCGAGCGGCGCGCGGGTCCCGCCGCGCTGCTGGTCGCCTCCTTCGCGGCGCAGGCGCTCGAGGACGGCGTCCTCGAGGACCGGCTGCTCGCGACCTTGGGGCGCGTCGCCCCGTTCCTCACCTACCCGTTCGAGCGCCGGTCGTTCCTGGCCTTCGACCGTGACGACCCGCTCACGGCCGCGCAGGTGCTCGCCGTGGCCCTCGAGCTCGATCCGGCGAGCGACCTGTACTGGACGAACCTCGGCTGGGCGCGCTACCTGCTCGGCGACCTCGCCGGCTCCGAGACGGCCTCGCGACGGGCCCTGGAGCTCGACGCGTCGCAGTTCATCGCGCGCTACAACCTCGGCCTCGTGGAGGTGGTCACGGGCCGCCTCGAGGACGCTCTGACCACGTACGCGGCGGCGCTGCGGCTCGACCCCGAGGTCGACGACGAGGCCATCGACGACCTGGTCGCTGCCGAGGAGCGCTACCCCGAGGCGCTCGGCGTCCCCTTCGCGCTCGCGACGCTGCTCGATCAAGAGGGCGATCGCGACGGCGCCGCGGCGGCGTTCGAGCGCTACGCCGCGCGCGCAGCGGCGGCACTTCCAGCGTGGTCCGCGCCAGCGCATGGTAAATATCGGCGCGAAACCGCCCCTCGGCCACCTCGGCGCGCAAAT
>JARGGE010000211.1 GCA_029210865.1 Trueperaceae bacterium | reverse complement strand
TGCGATTGCTGGCCCAGGCCTACCGGCTGCTCCCTGGCGGCGTGCCGATCAACGTCATCCTGCTGCCGATGGAAGGCGACCCGATGGCCGCCGTACCCGGGCCGGGGTCGCGCGTCGACGAACGGGGCCCCGAGGGCGGCGAGGCGCGCCATCTCGGCGTCCAGGTCGGCGACCGCGTACGCGAGGTGGTGGAGGCCCGGACCGCGGCGCGCCAGGAAGCGCGCGATCGGCCCGGCCTCACCCAGCGGCACGAGCAGCTCGAGCGCTGGCCCGGGCCCGCCCCGGAGCAGGCGCACGCGCACGCCCTGGTCGGCCAGGTCCTGGTCCGCAGCGACGGCACGCCACCCCAGCGCGCCGTAGACGTCCGCGGCGACGAAGCTTTCGAGGGCGATGCCGACGTGATCGAGCGGTCGGCCGGCCGGCGTGGCCGAGGCGAACGGCGTCACGCCGTGGCCTCGGGGGTGCGCTCCCCGGTGAGGTCGCCGGCCAGCGCCGCCGCCACCTCGGCGGGCGTGCCGCCGCGGGAGAGCAGCACCAGCAGCTTCGCGAGCGCTGCCTCGGCGGTCAGGTCGCCGCCCGAGACGACGCCGGCGGCGGCCAGGGTGCGGCCTGCGGCGTACGTGCCCATCCGCACGGACCCGCGCAGGCACTGGGTGACGTTGACGACCACGACGCCGCGCGCCACCGCCTCGCGCAGCACCGCCAGCAGGGCGGGGTCGCGCGTCGGGGCGTTGCCGCTGCCGTACGTCTCGAGCACGAGGCCGCGAACGGGGTCGCGCAACACGTTGCGCAGGGTCTCGGCGGTGATGCCGGGGAAGAGCCGCAGGGCCACGACGTCGACGTCGGCGAGCGGTTGGACGCGCAGCGTGCCGCTGGCCGGGGGGCGCAGCAGCTCGCGGCGCCAGGCGACGTCGACGCCCACGTCGGCCAAGGGCGGGAGGTTGGGGGAGGCGAAGGCGTCGAAACCGTCGGTGGAGACCTTGGTGGTGCGGCAGCCGCGGAGCAGCGCGCCGCCGAGGTAGACGCCCACCTCGGCCCAACCGGGGGTGGCCGCGAGCAGCAGCGAGGTGATCAGGTTGTCGCGCGCGTCCGAGCGGACCTCGACGAGCGGGACCTGCGCGCCCGTGAGCACGACCGGGCCCGGGAGGCCCTCGAGGAGGAAGGCGAGCGCGGAGGCGGTGTAGGCCATCGTGTCGGTCCCGTGCAGCACCACCACCCCGTCGGCCCCCGCCACGAACGCTGCCGCGACGCGGTTGGCGAAGACGCGCCAGTCGGCCGGGCGGACGTCGGAGGAGTCGAGCAGCACCTCGAGCTCGTCGAGCCGGACCTCGGGGAGCCGCGGGTCGGCCAGCTCGGGCAGGCGCGCCAGCGCGGTCGCCAGCGCGCCGGCGCGCGGCGCGTAGGCGCCGTCGGGCCCGCGCACCATGCCGGCGGTGCCGCCGGTGTGCAGCAGCGTCACCCGGCGGCGGGGGGTGCGGACGGCGTCGGTCACGCGCCGACTCTACCGCCACCGTCGCGTTCGCCGGCGCCGGCCCCGCCGTTCTTGGCGTGGGCGCCGCTCCCTCGCCGGTGCTAGCCTCGGGGCATGCCCGCCGCCGAGCCCCTCGCCGTCCCCGCGCGCGTCGACGCGTGGTACGTGGCCGTCGCCGCGCTCGCGCTCGCGGCGCTCGCGGCGCTCGTCGCGCCGCTGCTGCTCGACCCGGACGTCGCCGTCGGCGCGCGCCTCGCCGTCGCCGCGATGGGGGTGGCCGCGATCGCGCTGTCGCTCGGGACGTCGGTGCCGGTACGCTACCTGCTCGAGCCGGAAGGGCTGACCGTCCGCGCCGGGTTCCTGACGCTCCGCCTCGCCTACCGCGACATCGTCCGCGCCACGCCGGTGTTGAGCCCGCTGGCGGGGCCGTCGTGGTCGCTCGTTCGGCTGCGCGTGGCGCTCGCCGAGGGGGGCTGGATCGAGGTGGCGCCGCGCGACCGCGCCGCGCTGCTCGCCGAACTGGCGGCCCGTGCGCCGCATCTGCGGCCGCACGGGCAGGGCCTGATCGACCCGGCACGGGCGCGCCGGAAGGCCGGACGGTGAGCGGCGCGGGGTCGCCCGCGGGGGCGGTGGCGCGCTTCGGCCCGGCCGTCGACCGCTGGGTCCTGTGGGTGCTCGCCGCGTCGGCGCTCGCGATGCTCGCCGCGGTGGTCGCCGTCGCCCTGGACCCCGGCGTGGAGCCGTTCGTCGTCGTCCTCACGATCCTCGTCACCGTCGCGACGCTGGGCGCCGTCTGGCTGCTGGCCTGGCCGGTCGCCTACGAGGTCGACCTCGACGATGTGCGCGTTCGCGCCGGCGTGCTGCGGTACCGGATGGCCCTGCGCGACCTGGTGCGGCACGAGTCCCGGACGAGCTTCGTGTCGTCGACGACCGCGACGTGGACGATGCGGCGGTTGGTGCTGGTCGACGTCGCGGGCCGCGTGCTCGAGGTGGGGCCGGCCGACCGCGGCGGGTTCGTCGCCGAGGTGCTCGCCCGCGCGCCGCAGCTGGTCGAGGACCCGCGCGCGCGACGGCGCGTTCGGCGACGCTGCGTTCGGCGACGGCGCAATCGGCGGCGCCCTCAGCGGATGCCGGGCGGCACCTGCGTGGGCGGCGGCTCGGGGAGGTCGAGCGGCATCGGGACCCCGTCGAGGCGCTTGACCAGCCCGTTCTCGTTGCAGCCCACGAAGAACGGGCAGCGCAGGCACTCGCTCCACACCCGCGGGTGCAGCTCCTTGGTCTTGTCGATCAGCGTGAAGCCGCACTTCTCGAAGAAGCCCACCGAGTAGGTCCAGGCGAACATCGTCGGGATGCCGATGCGGCGCGCCTCCGCTTCGCAGGCCACGACGATCGCTTTGCCCACGCCCTGCGCCTGGACGCCGGGCGCGACCGCGAGGCCGCGTACCTCCGCGATGTCGCCCCACAGGATGTGCAGCGCGCCGTTGCCGGCGAAGGTCGTGGTGCCGTCGGGCGCGATCGTCTCGGCGACGAAGAAGTCGCGCAGGTTCTCGAAGACGTTCTGCATCGGCCGCACGAGCATCTTGCCCTGGCCGGCCCAGTAGCCGATGTTCTCGAAGATGGCGACGACGTCCTCGGCGCGCGCCGGGCGCACCCGCAGGTCGAGCTTGGGGTCGTTCACGACGAGGCCTCCGTGGCCAGCGCCGCACGGGCGCGGGCGATCTGCTCGAGCACGCGCGGGCGGGCCGTGCCGCCGTAGCTGGTGCGTGCGTCGACCACGCTCTCGACGTCGAGCACACGGTAGACGTCCTCGTTCAGCTGCGGCGCCACCTCGCGCAGCCGCTCGAGCGGCAGCTCCTGCAGGTCGCAGCCCGCGTCGAGGGCGATCGCGACGAGCTTGCCCACCACCTCGTGCGCCTCGCGGAAGGGGAGCCCGCCGCGCGCGAGGTGGTCGGCGAGGTCGGTGGCGTTGCTGAAGGCGCGCCCCGCCGCGAAGCGCGTGCGCTCGGCCTTCACGGTCATCTTGGGGAGCATGTCGGCCGTGAGCCGCAGGCAGACGGCGAGGGTGGCGGCGGCGTCGAAGACCCCCTCCTTGTCCTCCTGCATGTCCTTGTTGTAGGCGAGCGGGAGGCCCTTCATGACGGTCAGCAGCCCGACGAGCGCGCCGTACACGCGTCCGGTCTTGCCGCGGATCAGCTCGGCCACGTCGGGGTTCTTCTTCTGCGGCATGATCGAGCTGCCCGTGGTGTGCGAGTCGGGCAGCACCGCGAAGCCGAACTCCTGCGACGACCAGAGGATGAGCTCCTCCGAGAGCCGCGACAGATGCATCATCGCGATGCTCGCGGCTGCGAGGAACTCGAGCGCGAAGTCGCGGTCGCTCACGGCGTCGAGCGAGTTCGCCGCCGGCTCACGGAAGCCGAGCAGCGTGGCGGTGCGGTGGCGGTCGATGGGGAACCCGGTGCCGGCGAGCGCCCCGGCGCCCAGCGGCGAGACGTCGAGGCGCGCGAGCGAGTCCTCGAGGCGGCGCTGATCGCGGGTGAACATCTCGTAGTAGGCGAGGAGGTGGTGGCCGAAGCGGACCGGTTGCGCCACCTGCAGGTGCGTGTAGCCCGGGAGGATCGCGTCGACGTGGCGCTCGGCGAGCTCGACGAAGACCCCGCGCACCTCGCGCAGGAGGGCGATGAGGCGCCGCGTGCGGGCGCGCACGGCGAGCCGGAAGTCGGTGGCCACCTGGTCGTTGCGGCTGCGGGCGGTGTGGAGCTTGCCGCCCACCGGCCCCACCCGCTCCGTCAAGCGCTTCTCGAGGTTCATGTGGACGTCCTCGAGCGCGACCGACCAGTCGATGCGGTCGGCCTCGACGTCGGCGCGCAAGGCGCGCAGGCCGTCGACGAGCGTGGCGGCCTCCTCGGGCGCGACGATGCCCTGCTCGCCGAGCATCGTGGCGTGCGCGATCGAGCCGTCGAGGTCCTCGAGCGCCATCGCCCGGTCGACGTCGATCGAGGCGTTGAAGGCCTGCACCAGCGCATCGGTGGCTTCGGCGAAGCGGCCGCCCCACATCCGGTTGGCGGCGTCGTCGGCCCCGGCGGTCGCGGGGGCGTCGCGATCGGGCGGCGTCACGCGCCCACCGTCGCAGGGGCCGCGGTCGTCGCGACCGTCTGCCATTCGCCGCCGACGACCTTGCGCAGCGTGCGTTCGTCGCCCTCGTTGGGCGTGTACCCCATGCGCCGGTAGTAGGCGAGCTGGTCCTCGCCGTCGGCGTCGGGCAGCTCGAGGTCGAGGAAGGGGACGGAGTGCTTGATCGCCAGGGCCTCGACCTTGGTGGTGAGCCAGCGACCGTACCCCAGGCCGCGCGCGGTGGGGCGCGTGGCGACCCGGTCGACGCGCCAGCCGTCGCCCTCGTCGCGCCAGCGCAGCGCCGCGAGCAGCGTGCCGTCGCGGTCCTGCAGCGTCAGGGCGCCGCCGTGCTCGAGCCATTCGGCCATCTGCTCGGCGTCGGTGGCGTCGTCCGGGTAGGCGGCGCGCCACAGGGCGACGAGGTGGGGCACGTCCTTCGACGTGGCCCAGCGCAGGCGCGCCGCCTCGTAGGCGTGGCCCGGCCGCCCCAGGACGGCCGGGCTCGGGAGGGTGTCGGGCACGCGTCGATCAGCCCTGGTCGGAATCGAGGGCGAGCTGTTTGGCGATCCGCAAGCGCAGCGCGTTCAGCTTGATGAAGCCGTCGGCGTCCGCCTGGTCGTAGACGTGGTCCTCTTCGAAGGTGACGACGTCCTGCCGGTAGAGGCTGTTCGGGCTCTTGCGGCCGAGGACCGTGAGGCCCCCCTTGTAGAGCTTCATGCGCGCGACCCCGGTGACGGGCTGCTGGAGGTCGTCGAAGAGCTTCTGCAGCGCTTCGCGCTCCGGCGCGTACCAGAAGCCGTTGTAGACCATCGTCGTGTACTGCGGCACCAGCGAGTCGCGCAGGCGGCGCACCTCGCGGTCGAGGGTGAGCTGCTCGATCGCCTTGTGGGCCTCGA
>JARGGE010000210.1 GCA_029210865.1 Trueperaceae bacterium | reverse complement strand
CGCCGCGAGCATCCCTGCCACCGATGCGCACCCTTTCGCCGGCGATCCTGAAGCCCGTGATCGACCGATGGACTCAAGCCGCACCCGGCGCGCGATCGGTCGGCTCCTGCGTGGTCCTCGCGATCCTCGACCACCCCGATCAGGTCACCGGATTGACCGTGGACCGCGCCGTCGGCATCGCCTCACGTTGGGGGATTGGGGCGGGCGAGGTGGTGGTCAAGCCGCACCCACGCGACCCCAGGTCCATGACGGTAATCACCGAAGGGCACGGCGTCGGGGCCATCGAGGCGAAGTGGCCGGTGGAAACGACGTTCTCCAGCCTTCGGTCAGGCGCGATCGTTCTCGGTGGCAACTCGAGC
This sequence comes from Trueperaceae bacterium, assembly GCA_029210865.1. Taxonomy (GTDB): domain Bacteria; phylum Deinococcota; class Deinococci; order Deinococcales; family Trueperaceae; genus JAABTL01. The sequence continues at coordinate 5,158 of JARGGE010000210.1, read as the reverse complement.
GGCATGCTCCTGGCCGCGGTGCTCCGTCCCGATCTCGACCTCCGCCTCCGGGCCAAGGAGGATTCGGCGTTGTGGCGCCTCCTGACGTCGATCGATGCGCGAGCCCGCTTGGAGCCCATCTCCGATGGCTGACCGGACGTCGTTGTGGCTGCGACCGCTGGCGTTCGGGATTCGCTGGTCGCCGCTCGCCTGGTTGCTCGGAGCGTCCGAGCTCCTGACGATCGCTGCGGTGCTGGTGTCGAGCGTGGCGCTGGTGCGGTCTCCATGGACGCGACTCCAGTGGCCCGCGGTGACGATGGCGGCGTTCCTCTTGACCGGTGTCGGCGCCCTGACGTGGGCGATCGCGCGCGGTGCTCCCACCGAGCGCGCCGTCGCGGCGTTGTTCAACTTGGCCGTGTGGACGCTCGGCTTCCTGGTCTGGCTCGTCGTGCGGAGCCACGACCGCACGAGCGACCGGCGCATGTTGCTGAGGAGCGTGCGCGACGCCGGGCTCTGGGCCGGCGTCGCCGCCCTGATCGCGCTGTTCGCTTGGAGCCAGGGCGCGCGCGGCCTCTCGTTCGCCTCACCCCTGGCAGCCATCCTCCCGGACGGCCTCCGCCACCAGGTCCCTGCGATCCTGGCGTCGGCCGTGGCCCCGATCGTCTATCGGCTCGATTGGTTCTTCGACACCGCCGTGCCTCGCTTGCAGGCGTTCCATCCCTATCCAAACGCGCTGGCGCTCACGTCGAGCCTCGCGGTGGTGGCCCACTTCGCCTTGCGTGGCCTTCGAGGTACCGAGGTGGGTCGCGGACGAGCTCGGCACCTTGCCGTCCTCGCGCTCCTCGCGCTCCCCCTGGTGTTGACCTGGTCGCGTACGACGCTGCTCGCGTTCGGCGCCGTCGGGCTCTTCGCCCTCGTGCTCCAGCTGGTTCCCAAAGGTGGCCGCAGCTTCGTCGCGGCGAGCATGGCTTGGTTCGCCATCGTGATCGTGTCCGCGACGGTGTTGACCCCATCGGTGGCGACGGAGGCCGTTTCGAGCGTGAACGATGCGCGCGCTGGGAGCACGGCCACCCGCTTCAACCTCTACGCCGCCACCTGGGCGCTGGCGATGGAACGGCCTTGGGTGGGCTACGGCATCAAGCCGCGCACCGAAGCGATGTCCATCCCGATCGGATCGCACTCGACCCTCTTCGGGACGGCGCTCAAGAGCGGCGTCGTCGGGCTGTCCTTGCTCGTCACATGGTTGGTCGTGCTGTCCGTTCGGTCGCTTTGGGCGATGCTCGCCGGCGGGCGCGCGGAACGGGCGCTCGCGGTCGGGGTGCTCGTCATCGTTGCCTGGTCGCTCATCGAAGACCTGGATGCCCCGGTCGCAGCTGCCGTCCAGGCCTTCACCATCATCGGCTTGCTCTTCCACCGTCATGATCGACCACCGTCATGATCGACCGTAGAGGCGTCGCCTGGCTGGCTGGCGGGCTCATGACCGTGGCGCCCGCGACGACGTCGATCGTCGCCATCGTCCTGACGGCCGCCGCTGCCTTCGGTCGCTGGAACGCGCGACGGTCGCGTGGGCGCGACGCGAGGGGCGCGGCGCGCCCACGATCGTCCGGTGCGACGGACGCGGCCTCCGTACGGATCGGCGGCCTGCTCATCGCCTCCGGTGCGTTCGTGCTCTCGGTGCCCGTGGCGATCGCGCACGGCTCGCTGGCCGCAGTACCGATGGGGATCCAGGCGATGACGATGCTGGCGATCATGCTCGTGACGCGTGCATGGTGGCGAAGCGGTCGGGCCGACCGGCGGGCCATCGCCGACGGCATCGCGGTGGGCTTGGGGCTGCTCGCGATCGCCTCGCTCGCGGACGCGGCGGGCTGGCTTCCGATTGCCGTCGTCGAAGGACTGGGCTGGACGTCGTTCGCCGCGCGCGCCTCCCTGTGGTACGTGCATCCGAACGTCCTGGCGACCGCGGCCGTGCTCCCGACGTTGGCGGCGGTGACGTGGGGCCATCGCGCAGCCAGACTGGCCGCTGGGATGGCGGCCCTCGTGTTGGTCACCGCCACCGGAAGCCGGACGGTCCTCGCTGTGCTGATCCTCCTGGGCGTCGGCACGGTCGCCCGACGCGCGTTCCGGCGCACCAAGGGCGCGCGCGTCACCCTGAGGCTCGTCGGCATGATCGCCGCCGGATCGGTCGTGACGGTGCTCTTGGTGACCTTCACGACGGTGTTCGATCGCTTCGACCCACGTCTGGTGTTGGCGCCCCCAGTGCCGTCCGCCAACCTGCTGTACGCGAGCGAAGACCTGCGGGCCGGCTCCTGGACCCGCCTTGGCGTCTCGCTGCAGAAGACCGGACCGATGCCAGGGTTTCGCGGCGACAGCGTGTGGGCGATCGAGAAGTCGGAGACCGCGTGGTGGTCACGGGTGCAACAGGGCGTGACGCTGGCGCCGGGTGCCACGGTCACGTTCCAGGTCGACCTTCGGCAACCCGACCCGACCGCGCGCCCCGGCATCCACGCGCGCCGCGATGGACCTGACGGACCCGTGGAGGTCACGGTGCAGAGGCGAGAGAGCGGTTGGTCGGTCGAGGCCGTCCGCGGCGTCGAGCTGGTGGGATGGCACTTCGCCGACGATGGCGACTGGACGTCGCTCGCGGTCACGGTCAGCAACCCGTCAGGGGTTCCGTTGCCCTTCGCGCTGGGCCTCACCCCCGATCAGCGAGCGGCAACGAGCGGCAGCACCATGTGGGTCCGACGGCCCCAGGCGGTGTTCGGTGAGCCGGTCGATTACCAGCCGACGCAAGCATCGGCCATCCATGCCCGGACCTCGCTCGGGACTTGGTCCGATCGCGCGACCTGGGCCAGGCTGGGATGGGAAGGGTTCGCCGAGCGGCCGTGGTTCGGCCAGGGCCTCGATGCCTTCGCTGACTACGTCGCGACGCGTGCCTCCTCGCGAAGCACGGCGTCGCAGGAGGCAGCGGGAAGCGCCGATCACGCGCATCAGCTGTGGTCCCAGACGGCCTTCGAGAGGGGGACCGTCGGCCTCGTCGGTCTGCTGATGCTGCTCGCCGGGTTCACCGTCGTGAGCTACCGCGGCCAGCCGGCAGGATGGTGGATGCTCGCCCTCGTCGTGCTCCTCAACCTCGTCGATGACACCCTGTGGACGACACCGGTGTCCTACACTCTTGGGGCGATCGCCGGGCTGGCCGGCCACCGTCCAAGATCGCCCGCAGCGCCAACCGACGCGGGGGCGCGAAGGAGACCGAGCCCATGAAGATCGCTCTGGTCGGGTCCAGCGGCGGCCACCTGACCCACCTGTTGCTGATGAAGCCCTGGTGGGAGAAGCACGATCGCTTCTGGGTCACGTTCGACAAACCCGACGCTCGCTCCGCCCTCATCGGCGAGCGCACGTTCTGGTGCCATCACCCGACGAACCGCAACCTCCCGAACCTGTTGCGCAACACCGGATTGGCCTGGCGCGTGCTCCAGGCCGAACGACCCGACGTCATCATCTCGACCGGCGCGGCGGTCGCGGTCCCGTTCTTCGCGCTGGGGCGCCTCCTCGGCGCCTTGACGGTGTACGTCGAGGTCTACGACCGGATCGACTCACCCACGCTCACCGGCCGCCTCGTCTACCCGATCGCGCATCGATTCGTCGTTCAATGGCCGGAACAGCAGCGTTTCTACCCCAAGGCCGAGCTCTTCGGAGAGCTGCTGTGAAGGTCGTCCTGATCACCGGGACCCACGAGCAGGCGTTCGATCGCCTGGTCGTGGCCGCCGACCGACTCGCGACGGCAGGTCACGAGGTGTTCGTGCAATACGGCCATGCGTCGGCGCCGCCCGTGCGCGCAGACGGTGCGATGTGGGTCGACCGGGCCGAACTCCAGCGCCACTGCCAGCTTGCCGCGGTGATCATCACCCACGGTGGTCCAGGTTCGATCTGGGACGCGTTCGCGGCAGGCAAGGTCCCGATCGTCGTGCCCCGCAGCCACCGCCTCGGCGAACATGTCGACGATCATCAGCTCGCGTTCGCGCGGCACCTCGCGAAGCACCGACGCGTCATCCTCGTCGAAGAAACCGAGCGACTCGAGCAAGCGGTCGCGGACCACCAAGCGTCGGTGGCAACGTGTGTGGCGCCGACGGTCGCGTCGAGCACGCATCGAGCGCAGCTGGCGGCAGCCCTCGACGCGTGGGCCAACGAGCACCTCGCGGCTCGACCGCGTCGCTGACGACGAACGGTCACACGAATCGCAAGGTGCCATGCGATGATTCCCCCATGAACGTCACCATCATCGGCACCGGCTACGTCGGCCTCACCACCGGCCTCGCCCTCTCCTACGTCGGCCACGACGTCACCTGCGTCGACATCAACGAACGGGTGGTCGAGAAGCTGCGCTCGGGTGAGCCGACCATCTACGAGACCGGCCTTCGCGAGCTCCTCACCGCGACCCACGACGACCTGCGCATCCAATCCACCATCCCCCCGCTCGCCGGACGCGGGGTGGTGCTCATCGCCGTGGGCACCCCCACCCGCCCCGACGGCGACGCCGACCTCCAATACGTCGACCAGGCCGCCCGCGACGTCGCCGCCGCGATCGAGCCCGGCGCCGAGCTCACCATCGTCAACAAGAGCACCGTCCCCATCGGCAGCGCCCACCACGTCCGCGGCATCATCGAGCGCGCGCTCATCGAGCGCGGCGTCGCCGCCACCGTCCACGTCGCCAGCAACCCCGAGTTCCTGGCCGAAGGACGCGCGGTCCACGACAGCTTCTTCCCCGACCGCATCGTCATCGGCGCCGACCACCCCGAGGCCATCGCGATGCTCCGCGAGCTCTACGCCCCCATCCTCGAGCAGACCTTCGAGCCCCCGCCCGGCACCCCTCGCCCCGAGCGCTACCCGCTGCCGAACCTGATCACCTCGACCACCACCAGCGCCGAGCTGACCAAGTACGCGGCCAACGCCTTCCTCGCGACCAAGATCAGCTTCATCAACGAGTTCGCCGGGCTCGCCGAGCGCGTCGGCGCCGACGTCACCCAGGTCGCGCGCGCGATCGGCCTCGACGAACGCATCGGCCCCCGCTTCCTCCACGCCGGCATCGGCTGGGGCGGCAGCTGCTTCGGCAAGGACACCCGCGCCATCATCGCCACCGCCGAGCGCTACGGCTACCCCATGCAGATCGTCCAGAGCGCCA
>JARGGE010000020.1 GCA_029210865.1 Trueperaceae bacterium | reverse complement strand
GGCGCGACGCCCGGGCGCCGACGCAGCGCCCGCGGCCGCGGCGTCTCCGGCCGGGTCGCCCGCCCGACCGCCGCGCGCCGCTGGCGGCGTCGACGGCACCCTGCTCGTGCAGGTGCGGGTGCCGGCCGGGATCGCGGCCCGGGTCGCCGGGGTCCGCCCGCGCGGGCTCACGGCCTTCGAGGGCGACGGCTGGACCGAGGCCGCGGCCGGGTCGGCGCTGGCCGACGAGGAGATCGTCTGCCGCTGCGAGCGGGTGACCGCCGGCGAGCTGCGCGCGCTCATCCGCGCCGGCCACCGCGACGTCAACGACCTCAAGGCGCGAACGCGCGCCGAGATGGGCGCGTGCGGCGCCAAGACCTGCGCGCCCCTCATCGCGCGGCTCTTCCGCGAGGAGGGGGTCGCGGCGGCGGAGGTTACCCCGGGCGTGCGGCGGCCGCCGTTCGTCGAGGTGCCGCTGGGCGTCTTCGCCGGGGTGGAGGAGCCGTGAGCGGCCCGCAGCCCGAGGTGGTGGTGGGCGCCGGCAGCGTCGGCGTGCCGATTCGGCGAACGCGTCACCGCCCTGACGGTCGCGGGCGGGCGGGTGCGCGGGCTGGTCACCGACCGCGGCGCCTACGCGGCCGACGTGGTCGTGAACGCGGCCGGCGGCGCGGCCGCGGCGATCGCGGCGCTCGCCGGCGAGCGGCTCGAGGTGCGCCCCGACCTGCACGAGGCGGCCATCACGGAGCCGGTGGCGCCGTTCCTGACGCCGCTGGTGGTCGACGTGCGGCCGGGGCCGGGGTCGGCGAACGTGTACTTCTACCAGTCGAAGCGTGGCCAGGTGATCTTCTGCCTCACCCCCGACCCGCCCCTGTGGGGCGAGGACCGGCGCGCCAGCAGCGTCTTCCTGCCGCAGGTCGCGCAGCGCCTGGTGGCGCTGATGCCGCGGCTGCGCCACCTGCGCGTGCGCCGCACCTGGCGCGGCGTCTACCCGATGACGTCCGACGGCTCGCCGCTGGTCGGCTGGTCCGACCGCACCCAGGGGCTGCTGCACGCCGCGGGCATGTGCGGGCAGGGCTTCATGCTCGGTCCGGGCGTCGGCACGCTGGTCGCGCGGATGGTGCAGGGGGCCACGACGCCCGAGGACCAGGAGACCCTGACCGCCTGGGCACCGCACCGCGCCTTCGCGGGCCAAGAGGCCCTGCGCTGAGGACGACGTCCGCTCGGCCCGACGCGGCGCACGGTGGGTCCGCCAGCCGTCACGCCCGCCGCACGACCACCTTGGGGTAGAGGCGTTCCACGTCGGCGCGCCGGCACAGCTGGGTCCCTTCGGTGAGCACCGCGGCCGTGCCGGTGGCCACGCCCCAACGGACGGCCTCGTCGAGCGCGTCGCCGCGCGCCAGCGCCACCACCAGGGCGGCCACCATGCTGTCGCCGGCACCGACCGCGCTGCGCACCTTCACCGGCGGCGCGTGCGCGAACCAGTCCCCGTCCGCGCTGCTCGCGACGACGCCGCCGGCGCCCAACGAGGTGACGACCACGGCGACGCCATGCGCGTCGATGAGCCGCCGGGCCGCGGCGCGCACGTCGTCGTCGTCCTCGACGGGGGCGCCGGTCAGCTCGCCGAGCTCGCGTCGGTTGGGTTTGACCAGGTACGGCCCCGCCGCCACGCCCTCGGCCAGCGCGGCGTTGCTGGTGTCGAGCGCCACCCGGCAGCCCGCCGGCGCGGCGCGGATCAGGCGCGCGTAGAGGTCGTCGGGCACGGCGTCGGGGAGGCTCCCGCTCAGGACCAGGAAGGCCGGCGCGGGCTCGAGCGCCGCGACGGCCGCGACGCAGGCCTGCAGCTCGGCCTCGTCGAGCACCGGTCCGGGCATGCCGAAGCGGAACTGCCGGCGGCTGCTGCGCTCGTAGACGATCAGGTGCTCGCGGGTCTCGCGGGCGATCGGGAGCGGGCGGTGGTCGAGGCCGAGGGCGTCGAGCAGCGCCTCGAGGCGGGCGCCGGTGGTGCCGCCCCGCGTCCACAGCGCGGTGGCCTCGTGGCCAAGCTCGCCCACGACGCGCGCGACGTTGATCCCGCCGCCCCCGGGCTCGGGGACCGGGGCGTCGCAGCGCAGCTTGCGCTCGGCGACCACCTGGTCGACGGCCGTGCTGACGTCGACCGCCGGGTTGAGCGTCACCGTGACGATCGGAGCGGAGGTGCGGGCCACGTCAGGCGGGCGGCTCGTCGTCCTCTTCGAGCGCGCGCAGCTGCTCGAGGACGTCGGGGTAGGCGTGGGTCCAGGGTTCGTCGGCGTCGATCGCGAGCTTGCAGACCGAACAGACCAACCCGAGGACCTCGGCGGGCCGCTCATGGCAGATCGCGCAGGGGCCTTCCTCGACGGGGAACGTGCGGTCGTCGCTCATGGCGCCTCCTCGCCTACCAGCCTAAGCGTCCCGGTCGCCCCGGGCCAGGGCAGGCGTGCGCCGGCGGCGGTGGCCGTGGTCGAGACGGCGGCCCGCGCGCTTCAGGCGGCGTCGACCCGCCGCACGAGCGCCTCGACCAGGTCGGTCGTCCGCGCCAGCACGTCCGGGTCGATGCGCTCCAGGACGTCGTGCACCGTGTGCCAGTCGGGGATGACGCCGTCGGGCGTCAGGCCCACGAACGAGAGCGAGGGCACCCCCGCGGCCATGAAGGCGGTGGCATCGGTGTGGAGCGTGGTGTACGGGCGCTCGTAGGCGCCGAGCTCCGGGCGCTCGCTCGCGAGCGCGAGCGCGCGGGCGCGCAGGTCGGGGTCGGGCCGCAGCGGGAACACCATCCCCTCGACGGTGGTCCAGCAGGGGCCGGCGCCCGGACCGGCGACGTTGTCGACCGAGATCGCGCGGGCTCCCCGCAGCGCCTCGCGGTGGCGCGCGACGAAGGCCTGGGCCCCGTACGAGCCGACCTCCTCGGCGCCGGTGACGAGCACCGTGACCTCGGTGCGTGCGAGCGGCCGCCGGCGCAGGCGCGCCGCGATGTCGAGCACCACGCCCACGCCGCTGGCGTTGTCGTTCGCGCCCACCGTGTGCGGGGTCGTGTCGGGCTGCAGCGTGAGCCCCAGCACCCAGGCGTAGACGGGCGCGAGCAGGAGCAGCCATGCCCGCGCGCCGCCCGGGCCGAGCAGCGCCACCGCCGCGAAGGCGAGGGTGCCCAGCACGAAAGCGGCCACCCCCGCGCTCGTCGAGGCCTTGAAGAGCGCGAGCCGGCCGGGCGTGGTGAAGGCCCACGGCGTGCGGTGCGTGTCGACGTGCGCGGCGAGCACCAACCGGCGCGTCACGGCGTCGGTCGGCGCGATCGTCGCGTGGACGTTGGCGCTCTCACCGCGGCGGACGAGGGCGCGCAGCGGGTTGGGGCGGAAGTACATCTCGAGGAACACCGAGGCCGTGGCGACCGCGAGCAGCATCGCCCCCGCGGCCGCCCCGCCGCGGCCGCCCCACACCGCGAGCGCGGTCGCGACCAGCGCCGCGGCCGAGGCCAACGCGAACGGCCGCCAGCCGCTCACCGGGGCGGGGAAGGGCTCGACGGTGGCGGTCAGCGCCAGCGCCTCGAGCTGCGCGGCGGCGTACGCGGCACCGGCGCGTTCGCCGGGGGTGGTGGTCCCGCGCGGGCCGATCGTGCCGGCGAGGTGGCGGACGTGGTCGAGGGCGGTCGGGGCGTCGGGCATGGCCGATGCTACGGCGCCGACCGCCGGGCTTCGAAGGCGTCGAACTCCTCGCGCAGGAGCCCGAAGCAGAGCTCGTCCTCGTAGGCGCTGCGCGTGTACGTGTGGCGCCGCAGGCGCCCCTCGAGCACCGCACCCAGGCGCGCCATGTGGCGCACCATCGCGTCGTTGTGCTCGCTGCAGCGCACCTCGTACTTCTGGTAGCGCAGCTCGTGAAAGGCGTAGCGGAGCAGCAGGCGCTTCGCCTCGAGCCCGTAACCGCGGCCGCGGAAGGCGCGGTAGACGCGCGTGCCCGTCTGAAAGGTGCCGTTCCTCGTGTCCATCGAGTGCAGGTTGATGCCGCCGACGAGCGTGCTGTCGAGCGTCTCGATCGAGAACATCAGGCGCTCCGCGCGCGAGCCGAACTCGGCGTACGCAGCGGCGAAGGCCTCGGCGTCGTGGCGCGACTTGGGCAGCGGCAGGCCGGCGTTGAGGAAGCGGGTCGCCTCGACGTCCTCTTGCTCTTCGACCAGCCACAGGTCCACGTCGTCGCGGTGCATGGGGCGCAGGCGGACGCGCTCGCCCTGCCAGCCGGGGATGGGGGTCGACACGGGGGCCTCCGATCGCGCGGGCCCGAGGGGCCCGGGGGAGGCGAGGCTAGTGCGTCGTGGTCGCGGGCGGCACGGACGGGAGCCCCGACGGGGTCAAGGGCGCGGTGGGTTCGGTGGCGGCTCGTGGGGCGCCTCGGCACCGCGCGCTTCGCGGCGGCGACGGCGGCAGGCGTCGGAGCAGTAGCGCACCTCGCTCCAGACCCCACGGCGGCGCCACGAGCCACGGTCGGCGAAGGGACGGCCGCAGACGGCACAGGTCTTGGTGGCGACCGGGCGGGCGCCGGCGGAACGACGGGGCATGCCGGAGCGTACGCGGTCGCGGCGGGCGCGATCGAGCGCGATCGAGCGCGCGACCACGGTGGATCGGGCTTGACGTCCGGCAGGTGCTGTGCAAACATTCAGACACAAAATCAATGAACGATGAGGAGGTGGTTCGTGACCCGTGCCCCCCGAGCGACCGGCAAGGACGACGTCCGCAGGCTCAACCAGGACGCGGTCTTCCAGGTCGTGCACCGCCACGGGCCGGTCTCGCGGATCGACATCGCCACCCAGCTCCGCCTGAGCCCGGCGACGGTCACGAACATCACGTCGGACCTGATCGGCCGCGGCCTGGTCTTCGAGGCGCGCAAGGGCGCCGCCCAAGGGGTCGGCCGCAAGCCCATCCTGCTCGAGGTCGACTACGACGCCGGCACCGTGATGGGCGTCAAGCTCAGCAACGCCGGCCTGACGTGCGCCCTCACCAACCTGAACGCCGAGGTGGCGCATGCCGCCACCTACCCGTTGCCCGACACCCGCCCCGAGACGGTCGTCGAGGCGATCGCCGCCGCGTTCGCGGACCTGGCGCCGCGCGCCGCGCGGCCCATCGCCGCCGTGGGGGTCGACCTCCCGGGCCTCGTCGACGCCGACCGGCGCGACGTGCGCCACTCCCCGCTGCTCGGGTGGGCGCAGGTGCCGCTCGCGGAGCTGCTCGAGGCGCGCCTGGGGGTGCCGGTCGTGGTGGAGAACGACGTGAACGCGCTCGCGCTCGCCGAGGCCTGGTACGGCATCGGGCGGCGGCACGAGAGCTTCCTGGTGCTCACCCTCGGCCGCGGCGTCGGGCTCGGGCTGGTGCTCGCGGGCGAGGTCTACCGGGGTCCGTTCGGTGGCGCCGGCGAGATCGGCCACGTGCTCGTCGACCCCGACGGCCCCACCACCCGGTACGCCGCTCCGGGCACGCTCGAGGCCTACCTCTCCGACGACGCGCTGGTCCGCGAGGCGCGCGCGCGGGTACCGGCCTTCGCCCCCGACGACCCGGTGGAGCGCCTCGCCGCGCTCGCCGCCGAGGGCGATGCGGACGCGCGTGCGGTCTACGCCGACGCGGGTCGCATGCTCGGGCGCGCGCTCGCGATGCTCGTCAACCTGCTCGCCCCCGGCCTCGTCGTCTTGAGCGGCGAGGGCCTGCGCGCCGCCCCCTTCCTCCTCCCTACCGCCGAGGCCGAGCTGCACCGTCTCGCCTTCGGCGACCTCGCGGAGCACGTCCGGCTCGTCGTCGAACCCTGGGGCGACGACGCCTGGGCGCGCGGCGCGGCCGCGCTGGCCGCGAGCCGCTACCTGGTCGAGTCCGCCACGGCGCCGAGAGGAGACTGAGCCCGCCCGAGCCGTCCACCCCACCTCGATCGGCGGAGCCGATCGCGCCCCAGCTCGTCCCTGGAGGACCGCATGAAGCTCGTCCGCACGTTCCTCGCGCTCGCCCTCGTCGCCGGCCTCGCCTTCGCGCAGACCGTCGACTACTTCTCCTTCACCACCGACCAGGCCCACGTCGACGAGCTCGAGGCCCTCATCGAGGTCTTCGAGGCGCAGAACCCGGGCATCACCATCGAGTACACGACCGCCCCGTTCGGCGACTACTTCACCCGCCTGCAGACCGACTTCGCGGCCGGCAGCCCACCCGACGTGTTCGAGCTGAACTTCGAGAACCTCGCGACCTTCGCCTCGCGCGGCGTGCTCGCCCCCCTCGACGACCTGCTCGGGACCGACGGCCGCGACGTCTTCTACCCGGCCGCCCTCGACGCCTTCGCCTACGACGGCACGCAGTACGCGCTGCCGATCACCTTCTCCACCGTGGTGCTGTTCTACAACCAGGACCTGTTCGACGCCGCCGGCGTCGCGTACCCGACCGACGCCTGGACCTGGGACGACGTGATGGCGGCCGCCGAGGCGATCAACGACCCGGCCAACCGGGTCTGGGGCATCTACCAGCCCGTCCAGTTCTGGGAGTTCTACAAGGTCGCTCAGGCCGCCGGTGGCGGGCTGCAGGTCGCGCCGACCATCGCGATCGACACCCCCGAGAACCTGGCCGCGCTCGAGTACCTGGTCGGCAAGATCGAGGCCGGCGTCATGCCCACCGACGCCGAGCTGTCGGGCGTCGCCAACGAGGACCTGTTCGCCAACGGCCAGCTGGGGATGCTCGTCTCGGGCATCTGGATGTTCGACCGCTTCGCCCAGTCCAGCTTCGACTGGGACATCGCGGTGGAGCCGGGCGGCGCCCGCCAGGCCACCCACTTCTTCTCGAACGCCGCCGCGATCGCCGCCAGCAGCCCCGAGCGCGAGGCCGCATGGAAGTGGGTCGAGTTCCTCGCCGCGAGCCCCGAGGTCGCCGCCGCCCGCATCGAGAGCGCCTGGGAGCTTCCGGCGCTCTCGCTCGACAACGCCGACGCCCTCGCGCCCTACCTGGCGCGCCCGCAGCCGGCCAACCGCGAAGCGGTCTTCGCCTCGCTGGCCTTCGCCGTGAACCCGCCGGTGGTCGACCGCCAGCCCGAGCTGCAGGACATCGTCAACCAGGAGCTCGAGGCCGCCCGCCTGGGCAGCAAGACCCCGGCGCAGGCGCTCGCCGACGCGCAGCGCCGCGTCGAGGCGCTGCTGGCCGACTGAGGCCCGATCATCCCTCCGGGCGCCGCGCTCTGCGGCGCGGCGCCCGCTATCTTGCGACCCCTATCCCCCCACCTTCCCACCCGGAACCGCGAGGACCCCGCGTGATCGACCACCGCCCCTTCGGCATCGACGACCCGTACAAGCCGCTCCCCGTCGAGCGCTTCCCGCGCGATCCGATCGCCGGCGACGCCGTGCGGGTCGGCTTCGCCGCCCCCGAGGCGACCTCGGCGCACGTCGAGCTCCGCGGCCCCGACGGCGCGACCACCCACCCTGCGCAACCGCTCGGCGGTGGCCTCTGGACCGCCGAGCTGCCCGCGCTCCCCGGCGGCGCCTGGAGCTACGCGATCCATGCCCGCGCCGCCGCCGGTGGCGCGGACGTCGCCACCTTCGACCTGCCGGTCGCGCGGGTGCGCGCCGTCGACCGGGTCGAGCGCGCCGAACCGCACGCCAGCGGCCTTTGCCTCCACCTCGTCGGTCCCGATGGCGCCACCGCCATCCTCGACCTCAGCTCGAGCACCGAGGGGGCGCTTCGCGCCGGCTTCCGGGTGGGTGCCCCTGCCGGCGCCCCGGCGGGCGAGCGCCCGGTGCGGGTCGTCGAGGACGCCGCCGGCTGGGCGCTTCACGGCGATGGGTTCGAGGCTCGCCTCGAGCGCGACGGCCTCGCGCTGACCGTCACGCGACCCGGACGAGCCGCGGCGACCGTGCGCACGGGCGCCGCCCCGGTTTGGATCGAACGCCCCGACGGCGCCGTGGTCGGGTTCCGGGCCCGCTTCGAGGTAGAGCTCGGCGAGCCGCTGTACGGCCTTGGCGAGCGCTTCGACGCTCCCGGCCTGAACGGCCGCACCTGGGACACCCGCGTCTACGAGGAGTACAAGGAGCAGGGGCGGCGCACCTACCTGCCGGTGCCCTTCTTCCTGAGCGCGCGTGGCTGGGGCGCCTGGCTCGAGACCGACGCGCCGTGCCAGGTCGACGCCCGCGGCCCGGGCATCGCCATCGAGGCGGAGGCGACCCCGCGGCCGGACGCCGAGCTGGTGCGCCACCTGATCGTCGCCGACGAGCCGTACGGCGTCACCGCCGCCTTCGTGCGCCTGACCGGTCCGATCGCCCTGCCGCCGCGCTGGGCCTTCGGCCCCTGGATGAGCGCCAACCCTTGGAACGACCAGGCCAAGACGCTGCGCGAGGTGCGCCGGACCCTGTCCGAGGGGGTGCCGGCGACGGTGCTGGTGATCGAGGCCTGGAGCGACGAGAGCACCTTCTACGTCTGGAACGACGCCGCCTACGAGCCGGTGGCCGGGGGCGCGCGGCTCCGGGCGTCCGACCTCCGCTTCGGCGGCCGCTGGCCCGACCCCAAGGCGATGATCGACGCCTGCCACGACGAGGGGATCCGCGTCGTGCTCTGGCAGATCCCGGTGCTCAAGAAGCTCGACGCGCCGCACCCGCAGCACGACGCCGACGTCGCCCACGCGCTCGAGCACGGCTACGTGATCATGAACGGCGACGGCACCCCCTACCGCAACCAGGGCTGGTGGTTCACCGACGCGCACGTCTTCGACGCCACCCACCCCGAGGCGCGGACCTGGTGGTTCGACAAGCGCCGCTACCTGTTCGAGGACCTCGGCATCGACGGCATGAAGACCGACGGCGGCGAGCACCTGTGGGGGCGCGACCTGCGCGCCCACGACGGGAGCCGTGGCACCGAGCTGGTCAACCGCTACGCGCAGGCCTACGTCGACGCCTACCACGGCTTCGTGCAGGGGGCGACCGACGGCGACGGGATCACCTTCTCGCGCGCCGGGTACACCGGCGCCCACCGCAGCCCGGCCCATTGGGCGGGCGACGAGAACAGCACCTGGAGCGCCTTCCGCGCCAGCATCCAGGCCGGCATCACGGCCGGCCTGGCGGGCGTCTCCATCTGGGGCTGGGACATCGGCGGTTTCAGCGGCGAGGTCCCCACCGTCGACCTCTACCTCCGCTCGGCGCAGATGGCGGCCTTCTGCCCGGTCATGCAGTACCACTCCGAGCTGCACGGAGCGACCGAGAACCGCGACCGCACCCCGTGGAACGTCGCCGAGCGCCACGGTGACCCGCGCGCGCTCACGATCTACCGCGCCTATGCTCGCCTGCGCATGGCGATGCTCGACCTGATCGAGGCCGACGCCGCGGCGCTGGCCGCCGAGGGGCGCCCGTTGATGCGTTCGCCGGCGCTGACCTGGCCCGAGCGCCACGACGCGCTCCTCGTCGACCCGACCGCGTACCTGTTCGGCCGCGACCTGCTCGTGGCACCCGTCCTGGAGAAGGGGGCGCAGGCCCGCGAGGTCCGGCTGCCGCCCGGCGCCTGGGTCGATCTGTGGAGCGGCGCGCGCGTGGGGGGCGACCGCACCGTGCGGGTGCCGGCGCCGCTCGAGCGCATCCCGGTCTTCGTGGACGCCCACTCGCCGCGGCTCGAGGCGTGGCGCGCGGTCGCCCGGAGCTTCGAGGTGGCCTGATGTACGAGCGCGGCGCCCGCCGCTGGCTGACCCTGGCCCTCTTCCTCGGCCCCAGCCTGATCGGGCTCGCGCTGTTCCTGGTGGGGCCGATCGTGGCCTCGCTCGCGCTGGCGTTCACCTCCTGGGACCTGCTCACCCCGCCGCGCTGGGTGGGCGCGCGCAACTTCGTGCGCCTCGCCGACGACCCGGAGTTCTGGACCGCGCTCCGCCACACGCTCCAGTTCCTCGCCGGCTACCTCCCGCTGGTCATGACCACTGGGCTCCTCGTGGCGGTGGCGCTCAACGGGCGCATCGTCGGGCGCGCCTTCTTCCGCGCGGTCTACTTCCTGCCCGTGGTCGCCTCGTGGGTGGCGGTCGCGCTCGTGTGGAAGTGGCTCCTGAACCCGGCCTTCGGGCTCGTCAACTTCCTGCTCGCCCAGGTGGGCGTTGCCGGGCCGGCTTGGCTCTTCGACCCCACCTGGGCGATGTTCTCGGTGGTGCTCACCTCCGTCTGGAAGGACACCGGCTTCGTGATGGTGGTGCTGCTCGCAGGGCTCCAGGGCATCCCGCGCGAGTACTACGAGGCCTCGGCGATCGACGGCGCCGGGCCGGCGCAGCAGCTGCGGTTCGTCACGGTGCCGCTGCTGATGCCGGCGCTGTTCTTCGCGCTCTCGATCAGCCTGATCAACTCGTTCCAGGTGTTCGACCAGGTGTACGTGATGACCGGTGGCGGTCCGGCGGGCGCCACCACCGTGCTCGTCGAGCGGATCGTGCGCCAGGCCTTCTCGTTCAGCCGCATGGGGTACGCGGCGGCGATGTCCTGGGTGCTCTTCGTGCTCATCTTCGTCGTCACGATCGCCTTCTCCAGGGCGCAGAAGCGGTTCGCATGAAGCCGGTCGAGCGCGTGGCACCGCGGCCGTGGTTCGCGTGAGGCGGTTCGCGCGGGGCGCCAGCGGCCGCTCCGGCCCGCGCTGGGTCTCCGGCCTCGCGCTCGTCGGGGTGGTGCTCGGCGCGCTCGTCATGCTCGTGCCCTTCGCCTGGATGCTGGCCACGAGCCTCAAACCCGGCCAGGCGCTGCTGGCGCTTCCGCCGCAGCTGATCCCCCAGGAGCCGACCCTCGAGCCCTACCGACGGGTGGTGAGCGCCTTCCCGATGGTGCGGGTCTTCGGCAACTCGCTGCTCGTGGCGGTGGCGACGACCGCGGGGCAGTTGGTGCTGGCCTCGATGAGCGGTTACGCCTTCGCGCGCTTCCGCTTCCCCGGACGCGACGTGCTGTTCGCGGTGTACCTCGCGACGCTGATGGTGCCGTTCGCGGTGACGATCACGCCGCTCTTCATCATCGTGCGGCAGCTCGACTGGATCGACTCCTACTGGGGGCTGGTGGTGCCGCCGATGTTCTCGGCCTTCGGCACCTTCCTGATGCGGCAGTTCTTCCAGAGCGTGCCCCGCGAGCTCGAGGAGGCCGCCACGCTCGACGGTGCCAGCGCGCTCGGGACGTTCGTTCGGGTGATCCTGCCCATCTCGGGTCCGGCCTTCGCCACGCTCGGCGTCTTCGCCTTCATGGCCTCGTGGAACGCCTTCCTGTGGCCGCTCCTGGTCGTCCGCGACCGCGACTTCATGACCCTCCCGCTGGCGCTCGCCACGCTCCAGGGCCTCTACCCCGGGCAGACCGAGTGGAACCTGGTCATGGCCGGCACCGTGATCAGCGTCGTTCCGATGATCGTCGTGTTCCTCTTCGCCCAGCGCTGGGTGATCGAGGGCGTGACCACCTCCGGCCTCAAGGGCTGACCAGGAGACCGCCGTGCGCCACGCAATCGCTACCCAGGACGCCGACGTCCGCTTCCTGCTCGAGCACCAGCACCCGGGCGGCGCCTACGTCGCCAGCCCCGACTTCTCGCAGTACCCCTACGCGTGGGTGCGCGACGGCGCCTTCGTCGCGCACGCGCTCGACGCCGTGGGCGAGCGCGCCAGCGCCGAGCGCTTCCACGCGTGGACGGCCGAGGCGGTCTTGGCGCTCGAGGTCGACGTGCGCGCGCAGCTCGCCGCCCGCGCCGCCGGCCGCCCGGTCGACCACGCGCGCATGCTTCCCGCGCGTTTCCGGCTCGACGGCACCGTCGAAGCGGGCGACTGGCCCGACTTCCAGGTCGACGGCTACGGCCAATGGCTCTGGTCGCTGGGCACGCACGCGGCTGGCCCCCTGCCGGCGGGGCGCATGCGCGACGCGGCGGCCCTGGTCGCCACGTACCTGGCCGCCTTCTGGGGCGAGCCCTGTTACGACGCCTGGGAGGAGGGGCGGACGCAGCAGCACACGAGCACGCTCGCGTCGGCGGCGGCCGGGCTGCGCGCCGCGGTGCGGCTGTTGGGCGCGGAGCACGCCGCCGCGGCCGAGACCGCCTGGGCGGGCGTCCGAGCGCGCGGCGTCGTCGACGGCGTCTTCGTGAAGGCCTTCGGGCGCCGCGACGTCGACGCCTCGCTGGTCTGGCTCGCGACGCCGTTCGCGTTGGTTCGGGACGACGACCCGGTCTTCCGCCGCACGCTGGTGCGGATCGAGGACGAACTGCTGGTCGACGGCGGGCTGCGGCGCTACCGCGCCGACACGTTCTACGGCGGCGGCGCCTGGACGCTGCTCACCGCCGGGCTCGCCTGGCACCACGCGTGCGCCGGCCGCGCCGATCGGGCCCAGAGCCTGCTCGCCTGGGTCGACGCGCAACGCCGCTCCGACGGCGGTCTGCCCGAGCAGGTGCCGGTGGCGACGAGCGACCCGTGGTTCCTGGACTGGTGGACGCGCCGGTGGGGGCCGTCGGCTGCACGGCTGTTGTGGTCGCACGCGATGGTGGTGCTGGCGCGATCGGCGCTCGGCTGATCGCGCGCTCGTGTTCGGCGTGCCCTGACGTCCGCCCCTCGCGTATCGTCGGGCATGGCACCCGAGCAGCCGTACCTCACGTGGGGGGTCCTGTCCACCGCCAACATCGGTCGCAAGGTCGTCGTCCCGGCGATCGTCGCCTCGTCGAACGGCGTCCTGGGCGCGGTGGCGTCGCGCGACGCCGGCCAGGCGCGCGACTTCGCCGACGCGTTCGGCGCCGACGTGCGCGCCTACGGACGCTACGAGGACCTGCTCGACGACCCGACGATCGACGCCGTGTACGTCCCGCTGCCCAACGCGCTCCACGAGGACTGGACGGTGGCGGCGCTCGAGGCGGGCAAGCACGTGCTGTGCGAGAAGCCGCTCGCGCCCACCGCCGCCGCCTGCCGCCGGATGGGGGAGGCCGCCGAGGCGGCCGAGCGGCTCTTGATGGAGGCCTTCATGTACCGCTTCCACCCGCGCACGCGGGCGGTGGCGAAGCTCGTGCGCGACGGGGCGATCGGTCGCCCGCGGCAGGTGCACGCCGCCTTCGCCTTCGCGCTGCGTCGACCCGACGACGTGCGCTGGTCGCGTGCGCTGGCGGGCGGCGCGCTGCTCGACGTGGGCTCGTACGCGGTGGACGCGGCCCGGCGCCTGCTGGGGGAGGAGCCCGTCGAGGCGAGCGCCTTCGCGACGTACGCCGAGCCGGGCGTCGACGGCGAGCTGGTGGGCCAGCTGCGCTTCGCCTCGGGGGCGCTCGCCACCGTCGCGTGCGCGCTGACGCTGCCGCGCTTGGAGCGCGTTCAGGTGGTCGGCGACGCGGGTCGCATCGACGTCGACCGCGCCTTCGTGGGCGGGCGCGAGGCCTTGGCCTACGACCTCACGGGGGCCGACGGCGTCACCGCGCGGCACGTGGTCGACGGCGTCGACCAGTACCGCTTGATGGTCGAGGCCTTCGCCGACCGGGTGCTCGGGCGCGCCCTCGACGCGCCGGTGAGCGACGCCGCGGAGGCAGCGCGGACGGTTGCGGTGCTCGAGGCGCTCGCGGCGTCCGCGGTGCGGGGGGGCGCGCCGGTGGCGATCGCGCGATGAATCGCCCCGTCGTGGTGGTCGGCAGCGTCAACCTCGATCGCGTCCAGACCGTCGCCACCCTGCCGGCGCCCGGTGCGACCGTGCACGGCACCTCGTTCGCGACCTTCCATGGGGGCAAGGGCGCCAACCAGGCCGTCGCCGCGGCGCGCATGGGCGCGCCGGTGCACTTCCTGGGGGCCGTGGGCGACGACGCGGAGGGGGCGCGGCTGCGCGCGGCGCTGGTCGCGGACGGCATCGACGTCGCCGGGCTGCGCACGCTCGACGGCCCGACCGGCTTCGCCACCATCCTCGTCGCCGACGACGGCGAGAACGTCATCGTGCTCGAGGCCGGCGCCAACGGGCGGCTGCTGCCCGACCACCTCGACCCGAGCGCCTTCGTTGGCGCCGCGGTGGCGCTGTTCCAGCTGGAGGTGCCGCTTGCGACCGTGCGGCGCGGGCTCGAGCTGGCGCGCGCGGCCGGGGCGACCACGGTGCTCAACGCGGCCCCGCCGGTGGGCGCCGACGCGCTGCCCGCCGAGCTCGTCGACGTCCTGGTGGTCAACGCGACCGAGGCCGCGGCGCTGGCGAGCAGCGCCGATGCGCTGATGCGCAGCGCCGATGCGCTGGCGAGCGGCGCCGATGCGCGCGACCCGGCCGCGCTCCTCGACGCGCTCGCGGCCCGCTACGCGACCGTCGTGCTGACGCTGGGGGCCGACGGGGTCGCTTGGGCCCGCGGCGCCGAGCGCGGCCGGCGTGCGGCGCGCCGCGTACCGGTGGTCGATACCACCGGCGCCGGCGACACCTTCACCGGCGCGCTCGTGGCGGGGATGGCCGCGGGGGTCCCGTGGGGCGAGGCGCTCGAGCGCGCGACGATCGCGGCCTCGCTGTGCGTGGGGGTGGCGGGGGCGCAGGCCTCGATCCCGCGTGCGGCCGACGTCGACCGGGTGCGCGGCGCGGGCTAGACTCCGCGCGTAGCCGTGTCGACCTCGTCCCCCACGTCCGCGCCGACGGCCGCTTCCACCGCGGCCTCCACACCCTGGGCCGTCGCGGCACTCGTGGCGGTCAACCTGTTCCCGCTCGTCGGCGTCGCCTTCTTCGGGTGGTCGACGTACGACCTGATGCTGCTCTACTGGTTCGAGAACGGTGTCGTCGGGGTCTACGCGGCGCTCAAGATGCTGCTCACGCGGGGTCCGAACGGCGAGACCGGCGGGCTCGGCGGGATGGTCGGGAAGCTGTTCCTCACGGGGTTCTTCGCGCTCCATTACGGTGCCTTCTGGTCGGTCCACGGGTTCTTCGTGGTGACGCTCTTCGGACCCGGAGGCGTCGTCGCCGGTCCGACCGACCCGTTCCTCGCCAGCGCCGTGATGGACGGGCCGGCCGGCTTCTTCGCCGGCGGGCTCGCGATCGCCGCGCACTACCTGAGCGGCGGTCTGCTCCTCACCGCCGCGGGGCTGTTCGTGAGCCACGGGATCTCGTTCGTAAGCAACGTGCTGCAGCGCGGCGAGGACCTGCGGACGGCGCCGAACGTGCTGATGGCGCGCCCGTACGGGCGGGTGGTCGTGCTGCACGTCACGCTCGTCGTGGGCGCGTTCCTGATCATGGCGCTGGGCGAGCCGGTGGCCGCCCTCGTCCTGTTCGTCCTGCTCAAGACCGTCGTCGACCTGGGCGCGCACCTGCGGGCGCACCGGGCGCGGCCGGTCGCGCCGACGGCGCCGTTCAACGTGCCCGACAGCGTCCGGCCACTCGATCCGACCATGCCGATCGGTTCGACCATGGGGTTCTCGCGGTTCGATCCGGTGACCGGTCTGCCATACCTCACCCCGATCCAGAACGTGATGACC
>JARGGE010000209.1 GCA_029210865.1 Trueperaceae bacterium | reverse complement strand
CCCGCGCGCGCTCTACCTCCACGTCCCCTTCTGCCCGCAGGTGTGCCCCTACTGCGACTTCCACAAGATGCGGCGCGACGCCGGGCTCGTGTCCGCCTACGTCGCCCGCGTGCAGGCCGAGGCTGCGGCCGCTGCCGCGCGCTGGCCCGGCCCGCTGCGGACCGTCTACCTGGGCGGCGGCACCCCCTCGCACCTGACCGACCCCGAGCTCGACGCGGTCCTCGCCGCCGTGGCCTCGGGTTGGGGCGGGCTGGGCCGCGACGAGACCACCCTGGAAGCCGACCCCGGCACCTTCGACGCCGCCCGCGCGGCGCGCTGGCGGGCCGCGGGCGTCACGCGCCTCTCGATCGGCACGCAGTCAACCCAGGACGCGGTGCTCCGCTTCCTCGGCCGCAGCCACACCGGTCGCGAGGGCCTGGCGGCGATCGCCACGGGACTGGCGGCCGCGCTCGACGTCTCGGCCGACGTCATCGCCGCGGTGCCCGGTCAGGACCTCGTCGCCGACCTGCACGCGATCGCCACGAGCGGCGCCCACCACGTCTCGGTCTACACGCTCACGATCGAGCAGCACACACCCTTCGCGCTCCGCGGCGTCCGCGTCGACGACGACCGCGCCGCCGACGACTTCGACCTCGCCGACGACGTCTTGAGCGCCTACGGCTTCGAACGCTACGAGGTGAGCAACCACGCCCGCCCCGGCCACCGGTCGCGCCACAACCCCGTCTACTGGCGCGGCGAGGCCTGCCTCGCGCTCGGTCCCGGCGCCGCCGGCCTCGAACCGCCCGGCCCGGACGACCCGCACGGCACGGTGGCCGTCCGCGTCCAGAACCCGACGATCAAGGGGTGGCTGCGCGGCGAGCCGCCCGAGCGCACGCCGCTGGACGGCCTCGCCTTCGCGCTCGAGCGGTTGATGACTGGGCTGCGCACCCTCGAGGGGGTCGACCTCGCCGACCTGCGCGCGGTCACCGGCATCGACGTGCAGGGGCGCTTCCCCGCGGCCACCGCGGTGGCGCGCGACCACGACCTGCTAAGGCTCGAGGGCGAGCGCCTGCGCGCCACCCCCGCCGGCACGCGCGTCCTGAACGCCGTGCTGCGGCGCTTCTTCGCGGAACCGGAGCCGGACGGCTGAGCGCGCCGCGATGCGGCGCAACGCGTCGCGCAACGGGCTGCTCCGCAGGCCGTTGCGCGACGCGCGTCAGCGCGCCTGCGCCAACAGCCGCACCACCACCCCCGCCGAGGCCAGCGACAGCGCCTCGTCCTCGACGATCTCGCGCAGCGCCTGGTCGTAGCGCCGCACCACGTTGGGGGTGCGCTGCAGGAAGGCCTCGACCGAGAGCTTGGCGTCCTCGTTCCGAGCCTTGACGTAGCGCTCGGCCAGGTCCTGCTGGGCGCGGCGCAGGTCCATGACCAGGCCGCCCTGGGCGATGTTGGCCCACTTGTCGTCGGCCGGGAGCGCCTTCAGGTGGTCGCGCAGCCAGCCGAGGCGCAGGCGCTCGCCCAGGGCGAAGAAGCGCGTGCCCGCCTCGGTCAGCGAGGCGCCGGTGCGCCGCGCGACCTCGACCACCCCCATCGACGAGGGGACGTACTCGAACCCGGCGACCGCCGTCGCCAGGTCGGGCGGCAGGCCGAGCGCCGCGAAGCCCTTGGTCGCGCGCACGAAGCGCCGCCGCTCGGGCGCCGGCAGCAGGTCGGCGAGCTGCGCCCGCACCTGGGCGAGCGGCCCGCGGTATGCGTCGACGAAGCGCTCGACGTCGGCGCCGGTGAGGTCGTTGAGCAGCATCCAGCGCACCACGCCGTCCACCGCCTGCGCCATCGCCTCGTAGGCCTGCAGTTCCGCCTCGGCCGGCGCGCGGCCAGCGACGTCCTCGATCGTCGCGACGAAGCCGCGCACGTCGAGCAGCTCGAGGGCGATGAGCGCCGCGCGCACCACCTCGACGGGGGTCGCGCCGGTGTCGCGGATCGAGCGGTGGACGAAGGTCATGCCGAGCAGGTCGACGACCACGTTGGTCATCTGGGTGGCGGTGATCTCGCGCCGCAGGCGGTGCTGGCGCACCGCCCCCTCGAAGCGCTCGCGCACGGAGGCCGGGAAGTAGCCGTCGAGGTACGTCCGGAAGAACGGCTCGTCCGGCAGGTCGGTCTGCAGCAAGCGCCGGTAGAGGCCCATCTTCACGTACGCGAGCACGATCGCCAGCTCGGGTTTGGTCAGCCCCTCGCCGGCGCGCGCGCGCTCGGCGATCTGGCGCTGGTTGGGCAGCTGCTCCACCCGCGGGTCGAGCTGCCCACGCGAGGTGAGGTACTCGATGAGCGAGTCGAACAACCCCAGGTCGGCCCGCGAGCGGCGCGCGCCCAGCGCCAGCGCGAGCGCCTGGCGCGCGTTGTCCTCGAGCACGCTGTCGCACACCTCGTCGGTGACCTCGCGCAGCACCCGGTCGCGCTGGACGAGCGAGAGCTCGCCGCTGGCGACCAACGGCCGCAGCGCCAGCTTGAGGTTGACCTCGTGGTCGGACAGGTCGACGCCGGCGGAGTTGTCGATCGCGTCGGTGTGGATGCGCCCGCCGGCGCGGGCGTACTCGACGCGCGCGAGCTGCGTGAGGCCGAGGTTGCCCCCCTCGGCCACGATCCGCGCCCGCAGCTCCGGCGCGTCGATGCGCACGGCGTCGTTGCTGGCGTCGCCGACGTCGGCGTGCCGCTCGCTCGTCGCCTTGACGTAGGTGCCGATCCCGCCGTTCCAAAGCAGGTCGACCTCGGCCTTCAGGATCGCGCGGACCAGGTCCTGCCCCGACAGCGCCTCGGCGTCGAGGCCCAGCCGCGCGCGCACCTGCGGCGACAGCGGGATGCGCTTGGCGCCGCGGTCGAACACCCCGCCCCCGGCCGAGATCGCGGCCTGGTCGTAGTCGGCCCAGGAGCTGCGGGCGAGCCCGAAGAGCCGCCGCCGCTCCGCGAAGGACGTCGCGGGGTCGGGGTCGGGGTCGAGGAAGACGTGCTGGTGGTTGAAGGCCGCGACGAGCCGGGTCTGGTCGCTGTAGACCATCCCGTTGCCGAAGACGTCGCCCGACAGGTCGCCGATCCCCACCGCCGTGAAGGGCTCGCGCAGGGGGTCGAGCCCCAGGTCGCGGAAGTGGCGGTGCACCGCCGCCCACGTGCCGCGCGCGGTGATGCCTTCCTTCTTGTGGTCGTAGCCGGCCGAGCCGCCCGAGGCGAAGGCGTCGCCCAGCCAGAAGCCCATCTCGGCCGCGACGCCGTTGGCGACGTCCGAGAAGGTGGCGGTGCCCTTGTCGGCCGCGACGACCAGGTACGGGTCGGGGCCGTCGTGGACGACCAGCCCCTCCGGGTGCACGACCTCGTCACCGACGACGTTGTCGGTCAGGCCGAGCAGCGCGCGGATGAACACCTGGTACTGCTCGGCCACGAACGCCCGCAGCGCCTCGCGGTCGTTCGGGGCCCCCTTGAGCACGAAGCCGCCCTTGCTCCCCACCGGCACGATGACCGCGTTCTTGGTCATCTGGGTCTTCATCAGCCCCAGCACCTCGGTGCGGAAGTCGTCCGGTCGGTCGGACCAGCGCAACCCGCCGCGCGCGACCAACCCGCCGCGCAGGTGCGTCCCCTCGACGTGGGGGCCGGCGACGGCGATCTCGAACATCGGCCGCGGGTCGGGCATGGTGCCGACCTGCGCGGAGTCGAGCTTGAAGGCGATCCAGGGGTGCCCCTGGTAGTAGTCGCAGCGCACCGTGGCGCGGATCAGGTCGGCGAGGCCGCGCAGCGCCTGGTCGGCGGGGAGCGTGCGCACGTCGCCGAGCGAGTCGACGAAGGCCTCGTCGGCGGCGGCCGAGGCCGCCGCCCGGTCGCCGCGCAGGTCGGGGTCGAAGCGCGCGGCGAAGCGCGCCACCAGGGCGCGCGCCACCTGCGGGTGGTCGAGCAGGACGTCGTTGACGAAGCGGCGGCTCACGACCGCGTTCAGCTGCGCGTAGTACATCTGGTACGCCCGCAGCAGCGCCACCTCGCGGACCGTCAGGGCGCCGTAGAGCACCAGCCGGCCCAGACGGTCGTGCTCGGCCTCGCCGCGGAGGATCGCCTCGGTCGCCTCGATGAGCCGCGGTCCGTGCGCGCGCACGTCGATCCCGCGGCCGCGATCGTCCTGGACGGTGAAGACGTCGAGCCCGAGCGAGACGCCATCGGGCTGCACCAGGTACGAGGCCTGCTCGAGCACCCGGAACCCCAGGTTCTCGAGCATCGGGAGCACGTCGGAGAGCGCCATCCCACCCCCCTGGTGGTACACCCGCACGAGCGTCACGTCCTCGCCGCGGCGGTCGCCCACCGGTTGGACCACGTCGACGTGGACGCCACGCGAGGCCAGAGCCTCGAAGTGGTCGACGTCGCGGACGGCGGCGGCCGCCGTGGTGTCGGCCGCGTAGCGCGCGTCGAAGGCGGTGGCGTAGCGGTTCGCCAGCCGCCGCCCCTCGCGCTCCCCGTGCTGCGCGACGAGCCGCGCGCGCAGGTGGTCGTCCCACGAGCGGGTGATCTCGGCGACGTCGCGCTCGAGCTCCTTGACGTCGACGTCGCCCACGCGCACGTCGGTGGTGAGGAAGAAGTGCAGCCGCACCTGGGCCTCGTCCTCGCCCATCGCCAGCTGGTAGTCGACGTGGCGCGCCGACAGGGCGCGGGTCAGGTGGGCCTGGACGCGCTGGCGCACCTCGCCGTCGAAACGGTCGCGCGGCAGGTTGACCATCACCGCCAGGCCGCGCCCGAGCGGGTCGTGGCGCACGAGCAGGCGCACGCCGCGTTCCTGCCCGAGCCCCATGATCGTCCGCACCTCGCGGTGCACGGTGGCGGCGTCCGCCAAGAAGAGGTCGGCGCGCGGGAGCGAGTTGAAGACCGTGACGATCTGCTTGTAGTCGTGCGAGTCCGCGACGGCGCCGTCGAGCTCGAGCACCTGGCGCAGCTTGCGGCGCAGGATCGGCACCTCCTCGGTCGGCACGCCGTAGGCCTTGGACGTGAGCAGCCCGAGGAAGCGCTGTTCGCCGAGCACTTGCCAGCCGTCGCCGAGCTTCTTGACCCCCACGTAATCCATCCGCGCCGCGCGGTGGACGGTCGACTCGCGGTTCGTCTTGGTCACGATGACCGTGGGGCCACCGAGCACGCGCTCACGCAGCCCCTCGTCGATGCGCGAAACGAGCACCGGCTCGTGGTACGCGCTGCCCACCTCCTTGCGCAGGATGCCGAGCCCCGAACGCGCCTCGACGGCGAGCGCACGCTCGCCATCCACGTCGATCAGCTCGTACCCGCGGTAGCCGAGGAACACGAAATGGCCGTCGTCGAGCCATTCGAGGAAGGCGGCGTACTCCTCGAGCTCCTCGGCGCGGTCGCGGTGCGGCCCCTGCGCCGAGCGCCCGCGCAGTTCGCGCAGGTAGCCGGCGACGTCGCGCGCCTTGGCGCGCATGGCCTGGTAGTCGTCGGTGGCCAGCATGACGTCGCGCAAGACGGCGGCGATGCCGGCGCGGAGCCGCTCGAGGCGCTCCGGGTCGTCCT
>JARGGE010000208.1 GCA_029210865.1 Trueperaceae bacterium | reverse complement strand
CGCCGTTCGTGGCGAACGAGCCCGCGAGGGCGACGGAGAACCGCGGCGCCGGGCGCGCCGTCAAGGTCAAGGTCGTCCGCGACCGCGTGGCGTCGGGCGCCAGCTGCACCGACGTGGAGGCGCGGACGCCGATCGGCGCCAGCACCCGGGCGCCACCGCTGACGCCGAAGGTGTGCAGCCCTGCGAGCGGCACGGTCGCGTAGCTCTGGGTGACGTCGAAGCCCTGGGTCTGCCACGTGAGGCTCTGGTGCAGGACCGGCACCACCTCGTAGCCACGCTCGGTGGCGCTGCCCAACAGGTCGGCGCCGACGCCCAACGACAACCCGTCAGCGACGACCAGGCGGTACCGCGCCCCCAGGCCGTCCTGCCGGTCGGCGCCCGCACCAGCGACGCGGCCGGAGAACTGGAGGCCGAGGTCGGGATCGAGGCTCGCGGCGAAGGCGTCGACGCCGAAGGCCAGCGCGTCGCCGGTCGGCGTGGCGGACGTCGTCCCGCCGACGCGCCAATCGCCGACCACGCGGCCACCGGCGAGGGCGTAGCCTCCCGAGCCCAGGCGCGCGGACGCGTCCCAATCGGCACCCGTGAGAGCGACGTCGAGGCTCGAGGGCAGTCGCTCGAACGGGTCCGCGATCGAGCCCGCGAGCGGTCCCGTACCGGCTTGCACGTCGACGAGGTCGGACAACGCGCCCCCGAGACCCGGCCTCAGTTCGTACTCGAGGAACCCGGTCGTGCCGTCGGCGTCGAGCGCCACCCCGCCTCGGACGCCGCTCTGCACGCGGAACTCCAGGCTGGGCGGCGCGTCCGGTGCACGCGACGCCGCCTCGGCGTCCGCGTCGACGAAGACCACGGCGGTGCGCGCTCGAGCCACCACCTCCGCGTCGTTGGCGGACGCCGCGGCGACCCGCAGGGTGGACCGGTAGCCCGACGAGACGGTGCCCCGGACCTCCAAGCTCGCCGCCACCTCGGCCTGCTCGCCGGGTCGCAGGTCCAGGACGGAGGGCTCGAAGCGGACGTCGAAGACCGTGGAGGTCGCCGAGATCCGAACCCGGTCGACCTCGTTGCCGCTGTTGCGCACGTAGACCGGGAAGGTCGACCGCTCCCCGATGCGGCCCTCGAGGTCGTCGGGTAGGACGAGGTCGATCGCCGCGCGCGCCAGCACCTCGATGCGTCCGGTGGCCACGACGACGTCGTCGGCATCGGCTTCCGAGCGGAACGTCACTACGACCGGCGCGACGGTGCCCGAGGCGACCGCCGTGGGCACGCGCACGGTCACGGAGACGAAGCCGGAACCGGCCACCTGCACGCGCCCCGTGGCCGCGAGCGGGGCCCAAGGCTCGGGAACCTCGACGCGGTAGCCGTAGGCGCCCTCCCCCACCAGCTCGAAGGGCAGGGTGACGTACGCGCCGGGCAACGCGGCGACCGGCGCGGGCGACGAGGGCGCGAGCGCCGCCGACCACGAGCCCCCGAGAAGCACCACGAGCGCTGCCGCAAGGAGGAGGGGTCGTGGCGCCCGGGCCATGGCTAGAACCCAGGCTCGCGGATCGCGCTGACCGCGGCGTCGACCACGTAGGCGCCGGCGCGCTCCGTGCCCGTGAGCTCCAGCTCGAACTCGATCCGGAACTCCTGCCAACCGACGGTCGGGACCGTGCCGGTGTGGATGATCTGGGGGCCACCGCCACGCAGCCACGGCCCCATGTTCACGCGGTAGAGCACCTGCGACGCCGGCACGACGGTCCCGCCGACGTCGTCGCGCAGGTCGGCGATCTCCAGCAACAGGCTCCAGGTGCCCTCGGCGTTCGTGAACACCTGCACTGGCAGGACGCCCCCTTCGGGCACGGTCGCCCGGTAGCGCGCCGGGAACGCCTCGGGCGGGTAGCTCGAGGCGTCGAGCACGAACGAGATGGTCGAGCCCGGGGTGCGGATCGAGATCAGGTCGGGGATCAGGCTCTCGACCGTCCACGTGGCCTGCGCCCAGACGGTGCCGGTCGCGATGAGGAAGGCCGCGGCGAGGGCGCGGCCGAAGGACGGCGAACGGAGGTGGGTCATGGGCGCTCCTCGGGGGCGACGCCGAAGTCGGCGTCGGCCGTCAACAGGGTGTACTGGAGCTCGGCGACCGTCTCGCCCGCGGCGAGGCCCTCGACGCGCAGCGCGAGGACGACCAGCATCGCGCCGCAGCTCCCGGCGAGGCGGTCGCTCGCGAGCACCACGGAGCCGCCGTCGCCGAGCACCTGCAGGCCGGCGTCGGGCTCGCCCTGGCACGTCCCGGCCAGGTACAACTGGAGGCCCGTGTCCGGGACCGGATCGCTTCGGGAAACCGCGAGCTGCCAGCCGTCGAGGTTGGCGTAGGGCTCGATCACGAAGCTGCGGTAGCACACCACCGCCAGGTCCCGGTCGCTGCTCGGCGGCGGGAAGACGACCAGCGGCGACCCGCCCACGACCTCGATGCGAGGCCAGTCGACGCTCCGGAAGCTCGTGCCGGCCGGGGCCAAGGTCGCCGACGCACCGAAACCGCCGCTCTCGACGGCGTCGACCGCAGCCGCCACGACGCACAGCGGCGCGCCCGGCGCGTCGAGCGGCTGCTGCAGGTCGAAGTCGAGCTCGGTCGCGCCCAACCGGAGGCGCACGAGGGGCCCGAGGTCGACGCGCCCCGTGAACGTCAGGGCTGCCTCCGTCGCGCCGGTGCTCGTCGTCGTCTGCGCGGCACCCACCCCGACCGCCAAGATCAGGAGCGTGACGAGCCTCGTCCGGACCCACCTGCGGTGGCGCCGCGTGGGCGCGGCGCTGGTGGGCGCCCGCGTCATGGCGTCCTCGGGTCCTCGAGGTCGATCTCGAGGGCGAGGTCGTACGCGCCGGCGACCTCGACGTCGGCATCGCCGTAATCGAGGACCACCAGCGCGGTGTAATCGCCGGCCGGCAACGGGCCGTAGAGGTTCACGCGCACCGCGCGCTCGCTCCCGGGGAGCACCACCTGGCGCTCGAGGTCGCTCTCGAGCACGACCGCGCCGGTGCGATCGCGCAGCGACAGGCGTCCCTCGAGGCCCTGGACGACGTTGCCCGTGTTGGCGTACTGGACGTAGAGCCGGTACGGGTCGGTCGCGACCGCCGGAGGCTCGCCGAAGATGCCGAGGATGGCGCCGGAGGATTCGCCCTGCCCGACGTTCACGTAGACGATGTGGCCCACGCGCACGGTGAAGGTCGCCGTCGGCTGGCCGGGCTCGGGGGCGCTCGGTTCGGTCTCGACGAAGAGGACGCTCCAGTGCGAGCCAGGCTCCGCGTCGGGGGGCACCGCCACCGTGTACGCGACGTCGACGCCGCTGTTCGGCGGCACGACGGCGGTGGGCGGATCGAAGACGATCCAGTCGCTGGCGCTCGACGGCTGCGAACCCGGGTCCGCGAAGGTGAAGTCGCCGACGGGGTTGAAGCCCCAATCGGAGAGGTAGAGGCGCACCGTCAAGGCGTTGGCGGTCGGGTTCATGACCCGGAAGCTCGCCTCGACGACGCCACCGGCGGAGGCGACGTGCACGGCCGAGGCAGGGTCGACCATCGCGGCGCCCTGCGCAGCCGCCATGCCCGACAGGAGCGCGAGCGCTAGGAACACAGCGGTAGCCCAGGGGCGGCCGTTGGCCGGGTGCTTGCGGGTTCGGTGCGAAGAGATGTTCATGATCGGAAGATACCGCCTCACCGTCGGGGATCGGACGTGGACTCGGGGTGCCGGATGCGACGGCCAGCGGTGGTCGCAGGGGTGGGCTTGGGCAAGGGCGCGGTGGCCGCAGCGCATCGGCCGATGGGGCGATGCGCTGCGGTGCGATTGTTCGGGTCGAGCCCGGATGCCTTGCTCAGTTGCCGGTGACGACGACTGGAGCCACGTAGTTCGGCGCCAGCAGGGTGTAGGTCAGGTTGGCGACGTTGTCACCGTAGGTGTCGCTGTTCACCTTGACCGCCAGCACGCCCAGGACGTCGGTCCAGCTGCTGTTCGGGTTGCACGTCGTGCTACCCGCCGAAAGGTCGCCGGTCGAGGCGTTGTTGAGGTTCGTGGGGATCAGGTTGCGGCTGTGGCCATCGGGCAAGTCGTAGAGCCCGGTGGGCGAGCCGAACGCGGCGCACGTGTTGGCCTGGACGTACAGGTGCTCGATGCCCTGGTCCGTCGTGTCATCGCGCTCGACCGTGAGCTCCCAGTCGGCGTAGTTGGCGAAGAGCTGCAGCACGAAGGACTGGTAGCAAACGAAGTAGTCCTTGCTGTCCGGGTCGAGAGCGCCGTCGACGATCTTGATGGGCGGGTAGCTGGTGACCAGCTCGCCGGCGATCGAGATCTGATCCCAACCGCCCACGGCAGCGGTGTACGCGATGCCGCCGGGGATGACCTGGGTCTGACCGTAGTAGGCGTCCCCGAGCTTCAGCGTCTCGTCGGGGCCTTCGACGTAGACGCAACGGAGGCCGGCCGTGTTGTTCGGGCTGTACAAGCCGGGGCCCGTCGAGGTCAGGTCGAACGTGATCTGGGTGGAGGCGAGGTGAAGGGCGGTGGCCTGCGGCAGCTTCAGGGTGACCGTCTGGTCGACCGAGGCACTGGTCGTGCCGATCTCGAAGGCATCGGCCCCTTGATCGGTCGGCGAGATCGGAAGGGTCGTCTGGGCCGCAACGAATCCGGCGACGGCGACCAGGGCGAGGACGAACGTGAGCTTGCGAAGCATGCGCTTCCTCCTGGGACGAGCGTGGGCATCGCCGCGAAACGTTCCGAGGCCACCCGTCGCAGCCACGTTAGGCAGACAGCCGTGTCCGTCGCGTCACCGCCACAGAATGCGTGCTGTACGGTGCTCACTTGGCCGCCGTTACCGCGACGCTCATCACACCGAGAGCCAGACACGACCACGCAACGCTCCCGGTAACGTTCGGCGCGGTTCCGATCGCCGTGCCGTGCATTTCCCGTAAGCGAGGACCACCTATCCTCACGTCGAAACCACGCTGTGATCGGCCGCACGTCCGGCGCCACGCGCCATCGCCCCGCGAGCGGCCGACGCCCCAGGCGGAAGCCGACGAGCCCTCTGAAGGGAAGGCCACGACCGAATGAGCGCCACCACGCGTCCTGCCAAGCTTCACCTGCACGACCCCGTCCATGTCGCCGCGGGCGGTCGGGTCGTCCCGGTACGGCGCAAGGGATTGGCGATGTTGGCGTACGTCGCGCTCGAGGGTCCGACCCGCCGGGAGCGCCTGGCGGATGTGCTCTGGGACCAGCAGCGCGCGCTCCCCAACCTGCGGGTCGAGTTGCACCGCCTCCGAGCGGCGTTCGGGGCGACCGGCGTCGACCCCATCACGCGCCGCTCGGACGCGTTGGCGTTGTCGCCGCAGGTCGAGGTGGGGAGCGTCCAGGGACACGGCCTCTTGGCCGGTCTGGACGATCTGTCGGTGGAGTTCCAGGAGTGGCTCGAGCACCGCCGCGCGCTGGCCGAGTCCGGTCGGGGGCATGCGGTCCGCGCCGCCCTCCTCGACGACCTCGCGGCCCACGTCGCGGCCCCGTTTGTCCTCGTGCTCGAGGGCGCGCCCGGTTCCG
>JARGGE010000207.1 GCA_029210865.1 Trueperaceae bacterium | reverse complement strand
ATCGCGCGACCGATGCCCTGGGCAGCGCCGAGGACGAGGGTGGTGGACGCGTTCGAAGGTCCGTGGGCCATGGTGGGACCAGCCTACGGGTTCCCGCGCTCAGGACGCTGGCGTTAGCCTGGGGGTCGGGCCCGGTGCGCCCGCGGCCCCGAGAGGAGCGATCATGGCCCTCCGTCCGCTCGCGATCCGCCCCGTCGCCACGATCGTCGCCGCGCTCGGCGCGGTGCTGCTCGTCGGTGCCCTGACCGACCTGGCCGGCGCCCCCGAGCGCGCCCACCAGGCCTTCAGCGCCTTGGTGCAAGCCGAGGGTGGCTCGATGAGCCACTCGCCCACCTACCCCGACACCTACCGCTCCCTGGCGGCCCAGGCCATCTACCTGCGCGACGCGCTGCTCGGCGGCGCCGGCGTGGTGCTGCTGGGGGTGGGCGCCGCCGCGCTCCTGCGCGATGGACACAGCTGAAGGACGACGGGGTGGGTGCGACCGCGCGGTCCCGCCCACCCCGCTCCGCGATCGGCGTCAGCCCTTGCCGACCACCCCGTGCCGCTCCAGGAAGTCGCGCACGGTGGCGATCCACTTCTCGTTCTCCTCGAGCTGCGGCGAGTGGCCGGAGTGCTCGAAGATCACGAGTTCCGCGTGCGGGATGCCCGCCGCGATCTCCTCGCTGGCGGCCACCGGCGTGATCCAGTCGTGCCGGCCGACGGTGATGAGCACCGGCACCTGGATCTCGTGGAGCCGCGACGTCAGGTCGTAGTTCGGGAGGTTGCCGGCGAAGGCCTGGTTGTGCGTGTCAGCGCGGAAGGTGGCGGAGGCGACGCGTTCGGCGGCCTTCTTCGGGTCGGTCTTGGCGTCGTAGAGCGGCGCCAGCGCCGCGTAGGAGGACTTCATGGTGGCGTCGTCGGGGACGCGCCCGTCGAAGACCATGTCGAGCATCTCGGGCGTGATGTCGGGGAACTCCTGCGCGCGCGCGAGGGCGTTCGCCTTCGCCATCGCCTCGAAGCGGCGCGAGGCGGACGTGTCGCGCAGGACCAGCGCGCGCACCCGGTCCGGGTGGGCCAGGGTGTACTCGAGCGCCACGTAGCCGCCGTAGGAACCGCCTTTGACGACGATCCGCTCGTCGCCGAGGTGGGCGCGCAGGGCGTCCCAGTCGGCCACCCACTGCGCGTGCGTGTAGGGCGGCACGGGGTCGGAGGCGCCGGAGCCGCGCGCGTCCCACGTGACGACGCGGAAGGCGTCCGTCATGGGGGCGAAGGCGCGCTTGGGGGTGGCGTGGGTGCCGAGGCCGGGGGCGCCGTGGTGCGCGTAGATGGCCGGCGCGTCGGCCGGCCCCTGGACGTCGACGTGGAGTTCGATGCCGTTCACGGGCACGCGCATGGGGGTCTCCTCAGGCGCTCGCGGACAGGTGCGGCGCGAGCGCGGGGGTGGCGGCGTCGTGGCGCGCGGCGAGCACGACCACGGTGAGGGCCGCGGCCGAGATGAGCCCGGCGGCGCTCAGGTAGCTCCCCACCGCCAGGTGGAAGGGGTGGCGGTCGAAGGGGTCGTAGGCGTGGGCGGGGCGCGCTTCGGGCGCCTCGGGCGCGGCCTTGGCGGCGTCGAGCATGGCGTGGACGCGCGCGAGGAGCTGCAGCAGGCCCATCCACCCGAAGTCCTGGTCGGCGCGCGGCGCGTCGTCGAGCCAGGGGGCGTCGGCGGCGCCCATGCGGGGCGCCAGGGCGCGCAGGTCGCTGGCCGCGGCGAGCGCGATGCGCGCGGCGGCGGCGGCGTCCTCGGGCCAGGCGGTGCGGGCGTCGCGGCCGTGGAAGGCGGCGGCCTGCTCAGGGGCGAGCCAGGCGTCGGGCGCGCTCGCGGTCAGCGCCTCGAAGCGGGCGGCGGCGCGCACGAGCGCGGCGGTGGCGTCCCGCGCGAGGTCGGAGGGCGGACGGCGGCCGTGCTCCGAGCGCACGGTCCAGCCGGGGTCGCCCGCCGCCGGGGCGGCCGCGCGCGCCTCGAGCGAGGCCAAGGCGGCGACCAGCAGCGCCGCGGCGTCGCCCCACCCGAGCAGCAGCGGGCCGAGCCCGAACTCGGGGTGCGAGCCGAACAGCAGCAGCCGCCCCTCGCCGACGTCGGCCTCGAGCCCGGTGGCGGCGCGGGCGGCGACGCAGCGCTCGAAGGTGCTCGCGCCCGCCGGTCCGCCGGGCAGGAAGCGCTCGGCGGGGGTGAAGGCGGCGGTCGCCGCCACCGGCCAGGCGAAGGGCCGGACGCCGGCGGGGACCCGCGACAGGTCGAAGAGCGGACCGTTGTAGTGCACGATGTCGATCTCGTCGGGCAGGCCGGCGGTGAAGGGGTGCGCGGGGTCGAGCCGCACCCGGATGCGGCCGACGCCGGGCGAGGCGAGCCCGCCCAGCGTCGCGTCGCCCTCGTTCGCCATGGGCACGTCGACCATCCGCAGGCAGCGCGCCAGCGGCAGCGATTCGTCGGCGGCGCCGCGCAGCGCCAGCGGCAACACCGAGCCGGCGCAGGAGGCGACGTAGGCGCCGCCCGCGCGGACCCAGGCCGCGATCGCCTCGGCGCCGGCCTCGCCGAGCGGCGCCAGCAGCCCCGCCATCGCGATCGCACCGCCGCCGGGGACGATCAGCGCGTCGAGCTCGGCCAGGCGCCCGGCGGCGACGTCCTCGGCGCGCACCGGTCGCACGGTCGCGCCGGCGGCCGCGGCGAGCGCCAGGTGGTGCCAGGGGGCACCGCCGCTGCCGTAGACGCCGATCGTGTGGCCGGCCAGAAGGCGGCCGGCCACCCTCACTTCGCCCACACCTCGTCGAGCACGCGCATGATGTTGCCGCCCACCGCCTTGGCGATCTCGTCGTCGCTGTAGCCGTGCGTCACCATCCAGCGGACGATGTTCGGGAAGGCCTCGGCGGGGTTCTCGATGCCGTCGACGTATTCGACCTGCGGGTACGGGGTGGTGCCCTTGCTGGCGCCGAGGCTGAGCGCGTCGCGCAGCGCGTGGTGCAGGCCCACGTGGTCGCCGAAGAGGACGTCGGGGCCGAAGGCCACGTGGTCGATGCCGACCAGGTCGGCACAGTACTCGAAGTGCTCCATGTAGGACTCGATCGAGTGGGTCAGCGTCTTGCGGGTGATCGTCGTGTGCGGCGCCGCCTCGATGCCGATGACGCCACCCTTGTCGGCGCAGGCGCGGATGACCTCGTCGGGCTTGAGGCGCGGCGTGTCCCACAGCGCGCGGGCGCCGGCGTGGGTGATGAAGATCGGGTGGCGCGAGGTCTTGATCGTGTCCATCGACGTCGCGTCGTTCGCATGGCTGATGTCGATGGCGACGCCGAGCTGGTTCATGCGCTTGACCGCGCGGTGCCCGAAGGAGGTGAGCCCGAAGTGCGCCGGCTCCTTGAGGCCGCCGCCCAGCGCGTTCCCCTCGCTGTAGGCGATGCCGAGCGAGCGCATGCCCAGGCCGTAGAGCACGTCGATGCGGTCGACCTCGTTCTCGATCATCGCGGCGCCTTCGAGCGAGACGACGAAGGCGACGCGACCGTCGCGCTTGGCGGCGCGGATGTCCTCGGTGGTCAGCGCGAGCTTGACGAAGTCCTGGTGGGCGATGTCCGACAGGCGCATGCCGATGTCGAAGATCACGTCCTCCCACTTCCAGCCCGCGCGCGAGGTGATCATCGCGGTGCCGTCCATCATGGCGTCGAACACCGCGTCGAGGCCGCTGGCGGCCATGCCCTCGTAGCCCGTGAAGTCGCGCCCGGAGCGGCGGAACTCCAGGAAGCGCGACAGGTCCTTCGGGGCGACGAAGCAGTGGTCGTGCAGCGAGATGACGAGGTGCTCGTCGAAGATCTTCTGGACGCGCGCCTCCTCCGCCTCGCTGGTGGGGACGCGGGTGCTGGGGACGCGGTTCAGCTCGGGGACGAGCTCGACCTGCGGGTAGTCGGCGGGCTCGAGGTACTGGAAGGAGGTGTAGCCGGTGTAGCGCTTCTTCTGCATGGGGACTCCGTTCCGGACGGTTCTACGCGCGCGGGTCGAGGACGTCGCGCAGCGCGTTGCCGAGGAGGTTGAACGAGAGGACGGTCGCGGCGATGAAGAGGCCCGGCCAGACGGCCAGGATCGGGGCGCGCCACAGGTAGCCCTGGGCGTTCTGGAGCATGTTGCCCCACGAGGCGAGCGGCGGCTGGATGCCCAGCCCCAGGTAGCTGAGCCCCGCCTCGGTGAGGATCGCCCAGCCCACCCCCAGGGTGGCGAGCACGGTGGCCTGCGGCAGCACCTGCGGCAGGATGTGGCGCACCATGACGCGCAGGTGCGACCCGCCCAGCGCCTTGGAGGCCTCGACGAACTCGTGGCCGCGGAAGCGTTTGAACTCCGCGTGCGCCACGCGCGCCATCTGCGCCCAGAAGCCGAGGCCGACGGTGACGATGATCGTGATCGGGTGGTTGCCGAAGCTGGTGACGATCACCAGGATCAAGAAGAAGGTGGGGATCGCCATGAAGGTGTCGACGACGCGCATGAGCGCGCCCTCGACCGCGCCGCCGAAGTAGCCGGCGGTGCCGCCGATCGCGACCCCGATCGAGAGACCGACGAGCATCGAGAAGAGACCGACCGCCAGGCTGACGCGACCGCCGCTGAGCAGGCGCGCGAGCACGTCGCGGCCCAGCTCGTCGGTGCCGAGCAGGTGCTCGGCGGACGGGGGTTTGAGGATGTTCAGGGCGTTCGTGCGGGTGGGGCTGTGCGGCACCAGCGACGGACCGAAGGCCACCGCCAGGAGCATGAGCACCAGCACCGAGAAGGCGAGGATGCCCACGGGGCGGCGGGCGATCTTGCGCCACAGGCGCGAGCGCGGGGCGGCCGCGGGGGCGGCGCGG
The DNA here is from genome assembly GCA_029210865.1 of Trueperaceae bacterium. Classification (GTDB taxonomy): domain Bacteria; phylum Deinococcota; class Deinococci; order Deinococcales; family Trueperaceae; genus JAABTL01. The sequence continues at coordinate 703 of JARGGE010000207.1, read as the reverse complement.
ACGGGGGCCTCAATCATGGCGGATCCTCGGGTCGATGACGGCGTACAGCAGGTCGACGATCAGGTTGACGACCACGACGATCGTGCCAGCGAGCAGGGTGACCCCCAGGATGACCGGGTAGTCGCGCCCGTTCGCGGCCTCGATCGCCAGCCGCCCGATGCCCGCGTACCCGAAGACGCTCTCGATGACCACCGAGCCGCTGAAGAGCACCGTGGCGATCAGCCCGAGCATGGCCACCACGGGCACCAGCGCGTTGCGCATCGTGTGCTTGAGCAGCACGACCCGTTCGACCAACCCCTTGGCGCGGGCGGTGCGGACGAAGTCAGCGGCGAGCATCTCGAGCACGGCCGCGCGGGTGGTGCGGATGACGTTGGGCATGAGCGAGAAGGCGAGAACGAAGGCGGGCAGGATCAGGTGCCGCACCCGATCGCCGAGGTCGAAGCCGCGGCCGATCGAGGCGTTGCCAGCGGCCGGCAGCCAGCCGAGGTTCACCGCGAAGACGATGATCGTGAGGATGCCGAGCCAGAAGCTGGGCACCGACATGCCCAAGGTGGCGACGCTGCCGACGAGGTGGTCGGGCCAGCGGTCGCGGTTCAGGGCCGCGGCGATGCCGAGGGCGAGTCCGAGGACCGCCGCCAGCACCAGCGCGGTACCGCCGAGGGTGAGCGTGACGGGCAGCCGCTGCGCGAGCAGGCTCGAGACG
>JARGGE010000206.1 GCA_029210865.1 Trueperaceae bacterium | reverse complement strand
TGCCGCTGCTCACGGTCGGGCCTCCTTGGGGCGGCCGCCGCCGGCGCGCAGCAGCGCACGGGCGGCGGCGACGTCGGTGACGAGCACGTCGACCAGGTCGCCACGAAGGGCGGCGAGGATGGCGGTGGCCTTCTCGGCGCCGCAGGCGACCGCGACCTTGCGCGGGGCGCGGCGCAGCGCGTCCAGCTCGATCGCCAGCACGTGCTCGAGCGCGTCGTCGACGCCGGAGCCGTCGGCGCGCAGGAAGCGCATGCAGACGTCGCCCACCACGCCGCTGCGGCGCATGCGATCGCGGACGTCGTCGTTCAGGTAGGCCGCGAAGAGCATCTGCAGCTCGCGGCTGAGGTCGACGTCGCCGATGCCGAAGAGCGCCACGTCGAGGGCCGACCAGGCGTCGCGGACGCTCGCGGCGTCCGCCGAGCCCAGCAGCGCCGCGTGGGTCTCGCCGTCGTCGACGATGCCGGGAAGGAAGAAGGGGGTCCAGCTGCCGCCCAGGCGCTCGCACACCGCGCGCGCCATGTCGTGCACCTGGAAGCTGGCCGCCACCTGGCCCAGTCCACCCATCAGCGGCACCACCCGCAGGGTGCGGCGGCGCTCGGACTGCAGCGCCTGGGTGACCTCGAAGAGCGTGCGCCCCCAGCCGAGGCCCAGGGTGGCGTCGTCCGGGAGGGTGTCGTCGAGGTAGCGGGCGGCGGCGGCGCCCACCCGGCGGCGGGTGAACACGGCGTCGTCGGGGTGGCCGGCCACCACCACCGCCGACTCGAGCCCGAACGCGGCCACCAGCTCGTGCGCCAGCGCCTCGTCGGTACCCGAAGGGTCCACCACGCTGATCTGCACGATGCCCACCGCCCGCGCTTCCTGCAGCGCCCGCAGCACCTTGGTGCGCGAGACGCCCAGCGCCTCGGCGATCTCGGCCTGGGTCTGGCCCTCCAGGTGGTAGAGGCTCGCCACCGTGTGGAGGAAGCGCAGGTGCTCGGACGTGGCGGGCGCGGCAGACCGGGTGGACATTTGCTCCTCACTTTTGTTCAGATGGCGTGCGCCGAGGATAGCGCCCCGGGACCCCACGGCGTCAACCCCGAACCGGGTGGGCCGACGTACTCGTACCGCCGCAACGTCAGGGCCGCGTCTGCCGCTCGCCCGACCGGACCGCGTGGTGGCGATCGAGGCGATCGCGGTAGTGGTGGAGGCCTAGCTGTGTAGTGCCTGAAGGTCATGAGCGCGGTAGCCTGCTGAGCACACGAGGACGACCATGAAGCTGCACGCTCGAGCGGCGCTGACGCTGACGCAACGTGAGGAGCTCGCCCGCCTGGTGGTCGACGACGGTTGGACGATCCGAGCGGCAGCGGAGCGCTACCGGGTCGTGCCGAACACCGCCAGCAAGTCGGACCGGTATCGCACGGACGGCGTGGAGGGCCTTCGTGATCGCTCCAGCCGGCCCGAGCGACCAGCGCGCCAGACGCCCGACGAGGTGGTGGAGCGCGTCAAGGAGCTGCGAAGGGAACGGCGCACGATGCGCCAGATCGTCACCGAGACCGGCCTCGCGCTCACCACCGTCCGCCGGATCCTGCTGCGGCACGGCATGAACCGACTCAAGTACTTGGACCCACCACTCCCGGCGCGCCGGTACGAGGCGAGCGCGCCGGGGGAGCTGGTGCACCTCGACATCAAGGACATCGAGAAGCTGGGGCGCATCGAGAAGGCGAGCCACCGGAGGATCGGTGACCGAACCGTCCGCTCGCGCGGGGCAGGCTGGGAGTTCGTGTTCGTCGCGATCGACGACCACACCCGCATCGGCTGTTCCAGCATCCTCCCGAACGAGCGCGCCGAGAGCGCCATCGCATTCCTCCAGGCGACGCAGGAGCTCTTCGCCGACCTCGGCATTCACGTCCAGCGGATCATGACCGACAACGGCTCGTGCTTCCGCAGCCACGCCTTCGCGGCGCTGCTGCGCGCGCACGGGATATGCCACGCCCGCACGAAGCCGTACACGCCCAGGACGAACGGCAAGGCCGAACGGTTCATCCAGACGCTGCAGCGCGAGTGGGCGTACGCCCGGACCTACACCCACTCACGCCAGCGCGCCGCCGACCTGCCCCGCTATCTGCACGACTACAACTTCCACCGCGAGCACGGCGGTATCGGCTACCAGACCCCGATCAGCCGCCTTAACCTAGGAACTCACAACCTCATGGCTATCCACAAACCGCGACTTCCCCTTCGTCCTGTACGAGCACGCCGGCAACGCACCGCTGCAAGAGGCAATCCGGGTGGCGTGGGGGCAGCTCGACACGCCGTTCGCCGCGAGCGCCTTCCAGCTGCACCCGTCTCGCACCGCCGGTGACCTGAGCGACCACGCCGAGCTGATCGCCATGCTCCGCGACCCCGCCACCGACCCGCTCGCGATCGAGCGGGCCGCGCGCCGCCACCGCGCGCGCACGGCCGCGTACCTCGAGGCGCACGGGGCGACGTGGGTGGCGGCCCGCTTGAGCTAACCGGGCGCGTCGCGCCCGGCCGGCCCTCACCCCCGGTCCTCGTCGAGCACCGACGCTCCCGCGTACGCGAACGCCCCCGGGAACCCGGCGTCCACCACCTTGCGCTTGCCGCTCCACGCCGCCACGTCCAGGCGCATGACCGTGGTGCGCGCGAGCTCCTCGGCCGTCACCCCCTGGTAGTCGCGGCCCGCCTCGAGGTGCGGCGCGTACTTGTCGAGCAGCGCTTGCAGCGCCGCCGCGGCCTCGTCCGGGTCGTCCACCACGGCGATCGGTCCGAAGGCGACCACCCCGGCGTACTCGACGCCGAACTCGAGCGCGGTGGCCGCCGGCAGCAGCCGCCCCATCTCCTGCACCGCGAAGCAAGCCTGCGCCTCGGCCGCCTCGACGTTCGACCGGGTGCGCCCGCGCCGCGCGGTGTGCACGTAGACCGCGCGCCGGGCCGGGTCGAACCAGAAGAGGTTGACGTTCAGGAACGGGCTCCCGTCCGCGACGGTGGCCAGCGAGCCCACCGGCGCGACGGCGAGCAGGCGCTCGATCCAGGCGTCGTCGTCGACGGCGCGGTCGCGGCGGAGGACGGCGGCGCGCGGATCGGTGGGCAGGGCGTCGTGGGGGGCGGGCATGGGGCACATCCTGGCACGGTGCCACCTACGGGGCGCCCTCGATCGGTCGCCCGTTCACCTGTCTCACAGCACGAACCAGCGTCGTCGATCGTTGCGTGATCGATTCGGCAGGTACGGCGGCCCCCAACCGCGACACGATCTCGTCTACGTTCGTTCAGACTCGACGTGACGTTTGCCTGCACAACATCTTGTATGGTCATCAACGTTAGACCGACCACCACTGATAGGTGGTTCGGCGAGGGGACAGTGCTCGATGCCACACGACGACGCTAAGGACATGAAGGTCGAGTCCCAAGCGGACGAGATCTCGCTCGCCGAGTTGTTCGAGATCGTGCGCCGCTCCGCTCTTGCGATCGCCATCGCAATGGTGGTCATCGGTGCAGGTGCGTAGTGGTTCGTCGACCGTAGGCCAGATATCTTCGAAAGCCAGGCACGGTTGTTGGCAACCCAGCTCGATCCTGCGATCACACAGCTATCCGCGTCGGTCGCCACGGCGCGTCCGCTCGATGCCGCTGCGTACCGCTCCGCTGTGCTCTCCCGACCCCTGTTGCTGGCGGCGACCGACGAGCTTGTCGCGGCCGGTCATACCGACCTGGACCTGACCGACCTCGGCCAGCATCTGACGGTGACAACGACCGAAGCCCGGCTGTCGCTGCAAATCGCCATCAGCGTCCGGTCGACCAACGCGGTGTGGGCAGCGCTCATGGCGAACGCGATCGCCGAAGCGCTCGTGCGCTGGGACACAGAACGCGCGACGGACGCCATTGCGCACGTCACGCAGGCCCTCGACCGACAGATTGCCGACGTCGATGCTCAGATCGAGACCTGCGCGTCCAACGGCGACGACACGATGGTGACCGCCCTCCAAGGCGTGCGCGCCGAGGCGGAACGAAACCTCGCCGCCACCAGGTTGGCCTTGACGACGATCTCCGGCAACCTCGAGGTCCTTGAGCCCGCGATCGTCGAGGCCCTCCCGGAACCGAACCGCTCCATGCTCGTTGGTCTCCTCGCTGCCGTCGTCACGGGGTTCGGCCTGCTCGTGTTGGCCCTGTTGCGCGAAGCCGTGAGCGACAAGCTCGGGGGCCTCGACGGCGTCGCCGCGCTCACTCGCCAACCCATTCTGGGCTCGTTCCCGACGGATTCGTCTGGGTCGCGCCGACTACCGCCCGAGGCGGCTGGGTACGTCCGGTCCAATCTGCAGTTCCTGGTGCCTCCCGACCAGCCGCTCATCGTCCTCGTCGCCTCGGGACTCGCGGGCGAAGGTAAGACCAGCGTCGCCATCGCACTCGCCGAGGCCTACGCTCGGAGCGAGTACCGGACCGCCATCGTGGACGCAGACGGCCGTCGTCCTCGGCTGACCAGCATCTTGCGCGCCGACGGTCCCGGCACCCGTGCATGGCAAGAGCACGGTGAGCCCGACGCCGAAGCGGGCGTGAGCATCGCGCTCGGCCGCCACCGCAGCGTCGACGTCTTCGGACTCACTCAACCGCTCAACGGTGAGGAGTGTCGGCTCCTCGGCCGCGCGTTCGGCCACCTCGCAGAACGCCTGAAGGACCGGTACGGTCATCGTGGTCGACTCAGCGCCGATCCTTCCAGTCGCCGACACCTTGGCCCTCGCGCCGCAAGCGTCCGCGGTCGTCCTCGTCGTCAGCCTCCAAGAGGCGACGTCACACGGTTCGCGACACGCTCTCGGTGCTCGAGCGCATCGGGGCCAACCTGGTGGGCATCGTAGCCGCGCATGCCCCCAAGCGGCGCTCGAGGGGCTCCGGTTCGTACGGCTACGGCTATGGATATGGCGGCGACGGCGGTGAAGCTGAGGCAGTGAGCGACAAGGCGCGAAGCAAGACGGCAATCGACGCCCGACCAACGGGCCCTCGAGTCAATCGCGCCCCGCTTCGGCCCCCGCGACCTTCGGTCCCATCACCTCCCGAGGTGAAGCACGGCCGGCCATGGACCTCGTCGACCGGGGAAGACCGGGAACGGTTACCGCTGATCGAAGACGGGATGATTCGGAGCGATTGGCTTGACCCAGGACCGATCGCCAACGGTCCCGGCGGGGAGGCCCCTCCACGGTACGCGACAGGGCAGGCGGCATCCCCGTCCGACAAGTCCTGACCGCCCGTCGTACCCTGGTCCCCATGCCCACCCTGGTCACCGGCACCGCCGGCTTCATCGGCTACCACGTCGCCGAACGGCTCCTCGCCCGCGGCGAAGAGGTCGTCGGCTTCGACGTCGTCAACGACTACTACGACGTGCGCCTCAAGGAGGCGCGGCTCGAGCGCCTCGCGCGCCACGGCGGCTACCGCCACGTCCGCGAGGACCTCGCCGACGCCGCCGCCGTCCACGCGGCCACCGCCGGCGCCGAGCGCGTCATCCACCTGGCCGCCCAGGCCGGCGTCCGCTACTCGCTCACCAACCCTGGCGCCTACGTCCAGAGCAACCTGGTCGGCTTCGCCAACGTGCTCGAAGCCTGCCGCCAGCACGGCGTGG
>JARGGE010000205.1 GCA_029210865.1 Trueperaceae bacterium | reverse complement strand
AACGTCCCCACCCCCCACGTCGACCGCTTGGTGGCCGAGGGCGTCGCCTGCACGCAAGCGGTGAGCCAGTACCCGATCTGCGTCCCGTACCGGGCGAGCCTGGTGACGGGCGCCTTCTCGCCCCGCAACGGCACCGTGCGCCACGGGGACTACCTGCCGCCGGGGACCCCGACGGTCGCGCACGCCTTCGCCGCGGCCGGCTACCGGACGTCCTACGTCGGCAAGTGGCACCTGCAGCCCGAGACCGGCGCCGCCTTCGTCACGCCCGGGGGCTTCATCGGGCAGGGCTACTGGGTGCACCCGGACTTCCGCGGCGGCTTCCAGGAGTGGTGCGGCTTCAACGTCTCGAACGACTACTTCAGCACCTACGTGGCCGCCGGCGAGCAGGTGAAGCCGGAGAAGCTCGAGGGCCACCAGACCGACGCGCTCACCGACCGCACCCTCGAGATGCTGGCGCGCCAGCCGGCCGACGCCCCCTGGTTCCACGTGCTCGCCTACGAGGCCCCGCACCCGGGCGGCGGGGGCCACCCCCGCTCGCCCGGGTACCCCGTGCCCGACGCCTACGAGGACCTGGTCGACCCGGCCGCGCTGACCCTGCGCCCGAACGTGCCGCCCGAGCACGCGGACGTCGCGCGCGTCCAGCTCGCCGGGTACTACCGGATGATCCGTCACCTCGACGACAACGTCGGGCGCGTCCTCGACTTCCTGGACACGTCCGGCCTCGCCGAGCGCACGCTGGTGGTGTTCCTCGCCGACCACGGCGAGATGGGCGGCAGCCACGGGCTGCGCCACAAGCACGTCCCGTACGCCGAGTCGGTGCACGTGCCGCTGGTCTGGCGCTGGCCCGGGGTGCTCCCCGCCGGCGCGCGCTACGGCGGTCCGATCTGCGGCGTCGACGTCTACCCGACCAGCGCGGGGCTGGCGGGCGTCCCGGTGCCCGAGCCGGTGGCCGGGCTCGACCACGGTGGCGTCCTGCGCCAGCTCGCGGCAGGCGCGCCCGGTGGCGGGGCGGCGGCGCCCGGCGACGGTGGCGTGGGCCGCGGCGATGGTGGGCCGGCCCGCGGCGAAGGTGGGGCGCTGCCCGACGGCGCCTTCCTGCGCGACGCCGTCCTGTTGCAGTGGGAGGCGCCGCGCTTCGCCTTCGGCGACCATCCGTACCGCGGGGTGCGCACGGCCCGCTACACGTACACCGTGGGTCGCGACGCCCCGTTCTGCCTGCTCTTCGATCGCGACGCCGACCCGTACGAGCAGCACGACCGCTTCGCCGACCCCGTCGCGCAGGACGTGCGCCGCGCGCTGCACGCGCGGCTCGAGGCGCTCCTGCTCGAGCACGAGGGGGCGCTGCCCGACTACGTGGTGGTCGGGCGGCCGACCGGGGCGTAAGCCCGCGCGCCTCGCGCCGCCGCCGTGGCGGCCGTCGGTCCGCGCCCCGGTGGCACCCGCCGGGCGCGCCCGTGGGCGCGACGGACCCGTGTCCCGGTCGCGCACGCCTCTGCTGGTGAAGGTTCGCACGACCGGCGGTCGCGCCCACGAGCGGCACCCGCCGCCGCCTCCGCCGCCCCCGACGGAGGTTCCTCGATGGCCCCCTGCCCCTCCTCACCGGCGTCCTAGGCCCGCTGCTCGCGGGCTTCGCGTACGTGCGGTTGCGCGAACTCCCCACCGGGGGCAGGGCGCTCACCGACGTATCGGACCAGATCAGCGACGGCGCCCTGCGCTTCTTGAAGCGCGAGTTCGTCGTGCTGGCCCCTTTCGCGGTGGTCATCGCGGTGGCGGCGTGGTTCGCTCTGGGCGGGCAAGCGGCGATCGCCTTCGCCGTCGGAGCGACCGCCTCGTCGGTGACGGCGGTGGTGGGGATGGCGGTCGCGACGCGCGCCAACGTGCGCACCACCCAGGCCGCCCACACCAGCGGCGGCCCCGCGGCCCTGAACGCCGCGTTCGGGGGCGGCGCGATCGTGGGTCTGACGCTGGCGTCGCTCGGGCTCATCGGGCTGGGGACGCTGGCGTGGGCCTTCGGCCTCGACGCCGGGACCGCCACCGCGCTCCAGACCTTCGGGGTGGACGCCTCGCTGGTCGCGCTCTTCTTCCGGGTGGGCGGGGGCATCTACACCAAGGGCGCCGACGTGGGCGCCGACGAGGTGGGCAAGCTCGAGGAGAACATCCCCGAGGACGACCCGCGCAACCCGGGCGTGATCGCCGACAACGTCGGCGACATCGTGGGCGACACCGCCGGCATGGGCTCCGACCTGTTCGAGTCGTACGCCGGGTCGATCATCGCCACGATCGTCCTCGCCGCCACGATGGGCGAGGTGGCCGCCGCGGCGGTTGGCCCGTCGGCCGCGCTCATGGCGCTGCCGCTCGTGCTCGCGTCGGTGGGGCTCGGTCGCTCGGCCCTCGGCATCGTGGTCGTCCGCGGGTTCGCGAACCGGGCGCCCGCGACCGCGCTGCGCGCCGGTACGACCGGCGCCGCGATCCTGTTCCTGGTGGCGGGGCTCGCCGTCATCGCCGGGCTCGGCATCGCACCCAAGGTCGCGATCGCGGTCGCCGCCGGCACCCTGGGGGGCATGGCCATCGGCCTCGCCACCGAGGGCTCCACCAGCGGGGCTTCGGTGCGCAAGCTCGCGAAGACCGCCGAGACCGGCGCGGCCTCGATCAACATCGCCGGCCTGGCGCTCGGCCTCGGGTCGACGCTCCTGCCGGTCGTCCTGATGGCGGCCGTCATCGGCATCGCCAGCCTCGCGGCCGGGCTGTTCGGCGTGGGCATCGCGGCGGTCGCCATGCTCGGCACGGTGGCGATGACCGTGGCCACCGACGGCTTCGGTCCGATCGCCGACAACGCCGGCGGCATCGCCGAGATGGCGCGCCTGGGGCCCAAGACGCGCGCGGTCACCGACGAGCTCGACGCGCTGGGCAACACCACCGCCGCGGTCGGCAAGGGCTTCGCGATCGGCGCGGCGGCCCTCGCGGCGCTGACGATCATCGCGGCCTACGTACAGACCGTCGCCACGCTGCGGCCCGGCTTCCTGCTCGCCTTCGACGAACCGCGGGTGCTGCTCGGGATGCTGGGCGGCGCGCTGGTCTCGGCCGTGCTGCTCGCGCTCATGATGGCCAACTCCGGCGCCGCGTGGGACAACGCCAAGAAGTACATCGAGGAGGGCAACCTCGGCGGCAAGGGCTCGCCGGCGCACCACGCCTCGATCATCGGCGACACCGTCGGCGATCCCTTCGAGGACACGGCGGGGCCGTCGCTCAACATCCTGATCAAGCTGATGGCGATCGTGTCCCTGGCGATCGCGCCGCTGCTCTGAACCGACCCGTGGTGCTGGGGGCCCTTCAGGCCCCCAGCAACCGTTTGACCTCGGCCACGATGCGTCCGGGCAGCGGCAGGTAGGCGTCTTCGAGCGGCGGGCTGAAGGGCACCGGGGTGTGCGGCGCCGTCACCCGGCGGATCGGTCCTTTGAGGGACTCGAAGCCCTCGTCGGCGACGATCGCCGCGAGGTCGGTGGCCAGGCTGGCGCGCGGGTAGGACTCGTCCACGATCATCAAGCGACCGGTCTTGGCCACGGAGGCGAGGATCGTGCCCTTGTCGAGCGGGGTGTACGTCCGCGGGTCGATGACCTCGACCGAGATGTCCTCGCCCGCGAGAGCCTCGGCGGCCTCGAGGGCGAACTGGACGCCGCGCTGCACGCCCACGATCGTCAGGTCGGTGCCCTCGCGGCGCACCGCGGCGACGCCGAAGGGGATCGGCTCGGGCGCCTCGGGCACGTGGGATTTCTGCATGTACATCCGCTTGTGCTCGAAGAACACGACCGGGTCGTCGTCGGCGATCGCGGTGAGCAGCAGCCCCTTGGCGTCGGCCGCGGTGGTCGGCGCGACGGTCTTGAGCCCTGGGATGTGGGCGAAGATCGAGTACAGCGTCTGGGAGTGCTCGGCGGCCGCGCGGAAGCCGCCGCCGACGACCGTCCGCATGACCATCGGGACCTTCTGGGTGCCGCCGAACATGTAGCGCACCTTGGCCGCCTGGTTGAGCATCTGGTCGTAGGCGACGCCGGCGAAGTCGACGTACATGAGCTCGACCACCGGGCGCATGCCGGTCATCGCCGCGCCGACGGCGGCGCCGAAGAAGCCCGCCTCGGCGATCGTGGTGTCGAGCACGCGCTCGCGACCGAAGCGGGTGGCCAGGCCGCGGGTGACGCCGAACGGTCCGCCCCAGGCGTCGAGCCCGCCGCGGTCGTCGCGGCCGGCGCCGCCGGCGACGTCCTCGCCCATCAGGAAGACGGTGGGGTCGGCCTCCATCGCCTGCACCAGGGCCTCGTTGATCGCGTCGCGGATCGTCAGCAGGCGCTCGCTCATCGCAGGCCCCCCTCGTAGGAGACGTAGACGTCGTCGTAGAGCTCGTCGGGTTCGGGCCACGGGTCCTGCTCCGCGGCCGCGAAGGCGGCGGCCACCTCGGCGTCGGCGTCGGCGCGGATGCGCTCGAGTCGCGCGGCGTCGAGCCCGCGCTCGGCGGCCGCCTGCTCGAAGGCCGTCAGCGGCTCGCGCGCCCACCAGGCCGCGCGCTCGTCGGCCGGCTGGTAGGTCTGCTTGTCGCCCTCGTACTGGCCCGAGAAACGGTACGAGACGAACTCGAGCAGGGTCGCCCCGCCGCCGGCCCGCGCGCGGGCGACGGCCTCTAGGGTGGCCTGGTACACGGCGACGACGTCCATGCCGTCCGCGCGCACGCCCGGGAGCGCGTACCCGGCCGCCATGTTGGCCACCGTCTCGGTGTGGAGGTGGTAGTCGAGCGCGGTCGCCTCGGCGTACTGGTTGTTCTCGCACACGAAGAGCACCGGCGCGTTCCAGAGCTTCGCCAAGCCCATGGCCTCGTGGAACACCCCCTGGTGCACCGCGCCGTCGCCGAAGAAGGCGACCGCCACCTCGTCGCGGCCCTGCATCTTCATCGAGAGCGCCGCCCCGAGGGCGATGGGCATGCCGGCGGCGACGATCCCGAAGGCGCCCAACATGCCGACGCCGAAGTCGCTGATGTGCATGCTGCCGCCCTTGCCCTTGGCGGTGCCGGTCCGGCGGCCGTGGAGCTCGGCCGCCATCGCGCGCAGCGCCACCCCCTTGCCGATCGCGTGGCCGTGGTTGCGGTAGGTCGATGCGATCCAGTCGCTCGGCCGCAGGGCGGCGCAGACGCCCGCAGCGATCGCCTCCGAGCCGGTGTAGGTGTGGGCGTAACCGGGGATGCGATCGGCCTCGGCGAGCTCGGTGACCACGGCGTCGAAGCGGCGCATGGTCACCATGCTGCGGTACATGGCGTAGAGCTGGTCGTGGGTAGGGGTCGGGGCGTCGGGCACGGGGCCTCCTAGGGGGTCGCGGCGGTGGGTGGGCTCAGAGGTGGAAGAAGGGGGCGTCGCTCGGCGCGTTCCAGAGGCGCAGCAGCTCGTCGTCGGCGCGGCACAGGCTGACCGAGAAGCCCTTGGTCTCCTGGGTGGTCACGTACGGGCCGATGAGCGGACGGACGGGGGTGAGGCCCTCGGCCGCGAGGCGGGCGAGCACGGCGCGCGTCGCGACCAGGAGCTCCATGAGCGACGTGCCGCCGGCGCCGTTGACGAAGACGAGGACGCGTTCGCC
>JARGGE010000204.1 GCA_029210865.1 Trueperaceae bacterium | reverse complement strand
CGCGACCTCGACGCCGTAGCGGCTGCTCTCGAGCCCCTCGACCTCGAGGAGCAACGTGCGGCGGAGGCCGCGCTGCCCGTTCAGGACCGGCACCACCTGCTGCGCGACGGTCGTCACCCAGCGTCCGCCGGCGAAGACCCCGCGCGTCATGTCGACCTCGCCGGCGCGGACCGGTTCTGCGAGCGCGCGGACGTGCTCGGGACGCAGGCCCGTGAGGTCGGCGTCGAGGAGCACGACCACCGCCTCCGTGCGCGCCGCGGCCCCCGCCGCCAGGGCGCCCCCCTTGCCGGCGTTGGCCTCGAGCCGCAACACCTCGGCCCCGGCGGCGCGCGCCGCCGGGGCCGTGCCGTCCGCCGACCCGTCGTCGATCACGAGGACCGGGCCGACGGCCGCCTCGAGCGCGACGCGCACGACCGTGGCCACGGTGGCCGCCTCGTCGTAGGCGGGGATGAGGACCGCGCAGTCCTCGTGGCCGTTCATCCGCCGAGCAGTCCGCCCAGCTCTTGCACCGTGATCAGGACGATGAGCGCGAGGACCGCCGCGATCCCCGCGAAGTGGAAGGCCTCCTCCTGGCCGGGCTTGAACGGTCGCCCGCGCACCGCCACGATCGTCGCGAGGAGCATCCGGCCGCCGTCGAGGCCGGGGATGGGGAGCAGGTTGAACACGGCGAGCGAGAAGTTGATCAGCGCGGCGAGCAGCAGCACCGGCGCCACCCCGACGCTGGCCGCCTGCCCGACCATCGTGACCATCCCGACCGGGCCCGCGACGTCCTCGTTGGGGCTGCCGGTGAGCGCCGAGCCGAAGCCGCGCACGAAGCCGACGACCATGTCGGGGAAGACCCGGACGCCGAAGGCCGCCGATTCGCCGAGCGAGGTCAGGAAGCCGACGCCGGCCACCTCGGCCGGCACGAGCTGCACGCCCAGGATGGGGGTGGCGCCCGGCTCGAGGTCGGCGGGCGGCCAGGGGGCGGTGACGACGCGTTCGAGCCCGTCCTCGCCGCGCAGGGTCAAGCGCAGCTCGTCGCTGCCACGGATGGCCGCGACGGCCTGGTCGGGGGTCGGGTCGGCGGTGTCGCCGATGGCGACGAGGCGATCGCCCTCTCGGAGCTCGAGCGCGGCGGCCAACGAGCCTTCGGCCACCGCGGCGATTACGGTTCCCTGGACCTCGGGGGCGGTGCCGGTCACGACCTCGCGGTAGGTGGGGGCGAGCACGACCGCGGTCGCCAGCAGCAGGATGCCGAGGGCGTAGTTGGCCAATACGCCGCCGACCAGCACCCACAGCTTCTGGTGGAGCGGTCGGACGGCCATGCCGTCGTCGGGGTGGGCGAGGCTGCCGTCCTCGTTCACCTTGGCCGCCATGCCCGGCAGGTCGACGTAGCCGCCGAGCGGCACCAGCGACAGGCGCCATTCGGTGCCGCGCCAGTGCCAGCGGGCGACCACCGGACCCATGCCGATGCTGAAAGCGCGCACGGGGAGGCCCACGCTGCGGGCGTTGAGGTAGTGGGCGAACTCGTGCACCAGCACGGCCGTCATCAACACGGTCACGAAGACGACGGCGGTCAGCACGGGCGCGGCCTCGACAGGGGCGTCATGCGCTCAGTCTGCCACGAGGGTCGGGGGTTACCGCGTCGCCCCCCCGTCACGCGCGGTCTCTTGCAGCCAGCGCACGACGTCGGTCTTGGTGAGCAGCCCGACCAGACGCCCCTCGGGGTCGACCACCGCCAGGCGACCGGCGGCGGTGGAGGCCAGCTGCCGAACCGCGTCGTCGAGGTCGGCGTCGGCGCGCACCGCCTCCACCGGCCGCATCAGGTCGGCGGCGCTGGTCGCGTCGTCGACCCCGTCGAGGTCGACCGCCCGCACCACGCCCAGCGGCGCGCCGTCGACGGAGGTCACCGGGTAGGCGGCGTGGCTGCGGAAGGAGCTGAGTCGCCGCAGCTGCCCGGCGGTCCACGCCAGGTCGACTGCGATGGGTTCGGGGGTCATCGCCTCGCGGACGCGCCGCCCTGCGAAGGCGCGGCGGGCGCGGGCGGCGGTGACCTCGGCGCGGCCGGCAGCGTCGATGAAGAAGGCGATGGCCAGCAGGAACACCTGGAACGTCAGGAACCCGTACACCCCGAGCAGGACCGCCACCGCGCGGCTGATGCCGCTGGCGACCGCGGTCGCGCGCTCCTCGCCCAGCGCGAACACGAGCAGCGAGCGCAGCACCCGGCCGCCGTCGAGCGGCAGCGCGGGCAGCAGGTTGAACAGGGCGAGGCCGGCGTTCGTGATCGCCAGGTAGCTCACCACGAAGGCGGCGCCGTCCGCGAGCCCCTCGAGGCGCACCAGCGCCGCCAGCCCGAGCGAGAGGAGCGCGCTGGTGATGGGCCCCGCGATCGCGACCACGGCCTCGGCGCCGCGGCGCTTCGGGAGGTCGTCGAGCTGCGCGACGCCGCCGAGGAACCACAGCGTGATGCGCAGCGTCTTCACCCCGTACAGGCGGGCGACCAGTGCGTGGCCGAGCTCGTGGACGAGGACGCTCGTGAACAGCCCGAGCGCGCCCGCCAAGCCGAGCAGCCACGGGGTCGCGCCGCGGGTGAGCGGCTCGGGGTCGAGCTCGAGCCCCAGGCTCCCGAGGAGCTCGGCGTACGCCGCGACCTGCGAGCCGATCAGCCACGCGAACAGCGGCAGCACGAGCGCGAACGAGGGGTCGAGCTCGATCGGCACGCCGAACGGACGGAACGGCAGCCGCCAGCCGCGTCCGATCACGCCGGTCCCCGGGCCCCCGCGCGCCGCACCGCTTCGCCGGCGAGCGCGCGCGCCTCGGCGTCGAGGGCGTCGAGGTCGTCCCACCCGGGGGTCCGCGCGGTGGCGTGCGCGAGCGCGTCGGCGAGGACGTCCGCGATGCCCGTGAAGCGCAGCCGGCCGGTGAGGAACGCTTCGACGGCGACCTCGTCGGCGGCGTTGAGGCGCAGCGGAGCGTCGCCTCCCTTGTGGCCGGCGGCGTACGCGGCGGCGAGCGCCGGGAAGCGCCCCGTGTCGGGGCGCTCGAAGGTCCACGTCCCCTCGAGCGGGAGCGGCGCGAGCGGCACCGGGGGGCGCTCGGGGGCGTGGAGCGCGTACTGGATCGGCAGGCGCATGTCGTGCGGCCCGAGCTGCGCCTTGACGCTGCCGTCGTGGAAGCGCACGAGCGCGTGCACGAGCGACTGCGGGTGGACGACGACCTCGATGCGCTCGAGCGGCATGCGGAACAGGAAGGCGGCCTCGAGCACCTCGAGCCCCTTGTTGAAGAGCGTCGCCGAGTCGATCGTGACCTTCGGCCCCATCCGCCACGTGGGGTGGGCGAGCGCCTGCTCGGGCGTCACCGCGGCCAGGTTGGCCGGACCGGTGCGGAAGGGGCCGCCGGACGCGGTGAGCACCAGGGCCGCGACCCCCTCGAGCGGTTCGCCGAGCAGCGTCTGGTAGAGGCCGGCGTGCTCGGAGTCGACCGGCGTCAGGCGCGCGCCGTGCGCTTGGGCCTCGGCCCAGACGAGCGCGCCGGCGCAGACCATCGCCTCCTTGTTCGCGAGCGCCACGTGGCGCCCGGCGCGCAGGGCGGCGCGCGTGGGTGCCAGCCCGCGGAAGCCGGGGATCGCAGCGACGACCACGTCGGCCTCCATCGCGGCGACCTCGGCGGCGCCGGCCTCGCCCACGAGCAGCCGCGTCCCCGCGGGCAGCCGGGGCCGCACGGCGTCCGCCACCTCGGCGGCGCACGAGACGGCCGCCGGGCGCCAGCGGTGGGCCTGCGCGACCAGCTCGTCGGCCCGCCGGCCGCCGACCAGGCCCACCACCTCGTGCCCCTGCCACGCGGCGACGTCGAGCGTCTGGGTGCCGATCGAGCCGGAGGAGCCGAGCACGACGAGGCGTTGCGGGCCGACGGCGTCGGGCAGCGGTTGGCCGAGTGGGTCGCGTTCGGGGCGCATGCGCCCATCATGGCACGCGGTCTCGCGGGTCCCCGCCGTCGGCGCGTCCTGGACGGGTCACCGGGCAGATGGGCGCGCCCCTTGGTATCGTGCGGCACACCCGGACCCGTCCCCGCGCGTCGCGGCCCTCGCGGCCTCGGCCGCGCGCCTGCGGCCCCGCACCGGCTCCGGCGAGGAGGAAGCATGCTCGTGCGCGACTGGATGACCGCCGATCCCGAGACCGTGACCGCCGCGACGCCCGTCATGGAGGCCATGCAGCGCCTGCGCGAGGGCGGTTTCCGACGCCTCCCGGTGGTGCGCGACGGGCGCCTGGTGGGCATCGTCACCGACCGCGACCTCAAGGAGGCCACGCCGTCGAAGGCGACCACCCTCTCGGTGTACGAGCTGAACTACCTGCTGTCGAAGCTCACGATCAAGGACGTGATGACCGCGCCGGTCATGACGATCGGGCCCGACGATCCGATCGAGGAGGCGGCGCTCGTGATGGAGACGCACCGCGTCTCGGGGCTGCCCGTCGTCGAGGGCGGGAAGATCGTCGGCATCCTGACCATCACCGACCTGCTGCGGGCCTTCGTGCGCAACTACGGCATGCGCGAGGGCGGGGCCCGCGTCACCATCGACCTGCCCGACGAGCCCGGCGTGCTCGCTCGCGCGGCCGAGGCGGCGCCGCCGTCGAACGTGGTGGCCGTGGTCACCGACGGCGTCATCGAAGGCCACCGCCGGCGCTTGGTCCTGCGCGTGACCGGCGACGGGGCCGCGGGTTTCCCGGAGCGCCTCGCGGCGAAGGGCATCGACGTCGTCGACGTGCGCTGATGGCGCTCCTCGCCATGGAGGCGCGCCCGTGAGGGGACCGCGCGCCGACGAGCTGGTGGCGGCCGCCCGCGGCGGCCGGGTGGCCTCGAGCGGCTTCCTCGAGCCCGAGGCGGCCGACGCGCCGGCGGCCGAGCTGCGGCGTTCGGGCGTCGGCGTCAGCAGCGACGGTGGGCGCCCCGCCGCGGGCCGCCGGGTGGTGACCGCGCACCCGCTCGAGGTCCCGCGTGCCGGACCCCGGCTCGGGGCCGTGTGGTTCCGCCACGTCGGCGACGAGGGCACCGTGCGTTCGGCCGCGACCGCGGCCGGGATCGACGCGAGCGCGCTGGGCGACGTGGTCACCGACGCCGACGGCGCGGCGGTGGTGGCGCTCGCCGACGCGCTGCCGGCGCTCGTCGCGCTGCGCCCGGGGGGCGAGCCCGGCCTGGAGGTGCCGCTCGAGCGCCTCGCGCAGGGGCGCACGCGCCGGCGCGAGGCGGTCGTCCCGTCGTTGCGGGTCGACGCGCTCGGGGCCAAGGCCTTCGGCGTATCGCGCAGCTGGTTCACCAAGGGGATCGCCGCGGGCCGCGTCCACGTCAACGGCGCCCGGGCCGGGAAGAGCGCGGAGGCCGCCGCCGGCGACGAGGTGTGGGCCGACGGCCTGGGGCGCTTCCGGGTGCTCGAGGTGCGCGGCGAGACCCGCCGCGGCAACCTGAAGGTGACGATCGAGGTCGAGGGCTGAGGAGCGTGGGGGCGGTCCCCGACCGGGCGTGCCACGCTGGGGGCATGGACCCCGCCACGCCCCTCGCCGACGCCCACCCGCCCGCCGAGATCGCGCACCTGGTCGAGCGCCAGGGGGTGGCCAAGGCGCGCCTGGACGCGCTCACGGTCCTGGTGCTCGCGGTGCTCGCCGGTGCCTTCGTCGCGCTCGGCTTCGAGCACGTCGTCGCGAACTGGTTCCTGCTGCCCTACGGCGCGGCGCTGGGCGGCCTGGGCG
>JARGGE010000203.1 GCA_029210865.1 Trueperaceae bacterium | reverse complement strand
GCGTCGCCGCGGCGGGCGGCGCCGGCGAGCAGCCAGACGAGCCACGGCCAGCTCCCGCCGTTGTGGTACGACCACGCGGCGTTCTTGGGGTCGGAGCCGGTGGTCGAGCGCCACTGGCGGCCCTTGACGGCAGGGAAGACCATCTTCATCGGCATCTGGCCCCACAGGTCGTCGCGGTGGTCGGCGATCGTGTCCAACGCGACGCGCGTCTGGGCCGGGGTGCTGAGCCCGGTCGTGATCGCGAGCAGGTTGCCGATCGCGAAGAAGCGGAAGTCCATCCGGGCCGGCCCGAGGTTCCCGACGAAGTACCCGCCGCCTCGTTGCATCCAGCGCATCACCCAGGTGGGGATCGTGTCGGCGTAGACGTTGTAGCGGTTCGCGCGGCCGCCGCCGAACTCCTCGACCCCATAGCGGTAGATCACGTTGAGGCGCTCGGCATCGAGCCAGTAGTGCGTCCGCACGTGGTGCCCGAGGAGCGCGAGCCGCTGCGTCAACGGTTCGTGGAGCGGGTGCTCGCCGGGCAGGAGCTCGCGGGCGGCGCGCAGCGCCGCGAAGAAGAGGACCTGCACGTCGAGCGGGTGGCCGTAGACGCCCATGCGCCGATCGATCGCGTAGGCCCCGTCGGGCACGAGCAGCGCGGGGGTCATCTCGAACCGTGGCGCGAGGTAGAGCTCGAGGACGCGCTCGATCGCCGAGCGCACCGTGGGGTCCTCGGCCAGGCTGCGATCGCTGCTGGCGCGACCGTGCGCGCGGACGATGAGGAGCCACCAGAGCGCCGCGTCCACTGGCGCGACGCTCCCGATGGCGCGCTGGCCGAAGTCGGCGACGACCGCCTCGGCGTCCCCGTCCCCCTCGACGACGAAGGAAGCGGGCATGAGCCCCGCGCCCGGCTCGAAGCAGTCGAGTCGGCGCTCGCGGGCTTGGAGGCGGCTCAACAGGCGCACGAAGTCGGCGGTCATGGCTGTCTCGCCCTGGGCGAAGGCTGCGGCCGCCGACACCGCGAAGTCGCGCGTGAAGCACTCGCCGTAGTTGAGGTCGCCGCCGTCGCCGGCCGCCGCTGCGGTGCCCACGGGCTGGCCGCGGTACTCGATCCTCGCGGATCGCACCAGGTCGCGGGCGGCGTCCAGCGCATCGCGGGGCACCGCGCCGCCGTTCGGCGCGGGCCCTGCGGCATCGGGCCGTGGCACCGGCGGCGGATCGCCCTTCGTCGGCTGGCTCATACCGGGACCGTACCGGCCGGCGCCGCGACGCCGCCGTCAACCCGGCGACCTGCCTAGACGCGCGCCGAGGCCGTCAGAAGACGATGACCTGGTCGGCCTCCATCGTCCGGTCGCCCAGCTCGTTCATGTCGCTGCGGTGCACGCCGTCGAGCCGTTCCTCGGCCGGGATGCCGCGGGCGTCCATGCAGGTGCCGCAGGCGCCGATGGTGGCGCCCATCTGGACGATGCCGCGCAGCATCCGCTCGAGGTCGTACCAGCCGTTGGACGTGGTCGGGTGGCGCTCGGCGGCGCTGGCGACGAAGTCGACCAAGGGCTCGCGACGCCGAAGCCGACGACGAACGCCCCAGCGCGCGGCAGCCCTGGACCCTATGTGCTGGACGCTTGCTCGCCCTTGCTTGGCTGCGCTCAGGCAGCAGCCCTCACGCCTGAACTCCGAACGTGACGGGTGACCGGTACCACGCCACGGCCGTCGCCAGCGTACACGCGGTCGGGCGTGCGACGACCGAGGCTCGCGTGCCGCCGACGACCGTTGTAGTACGCGATGTAGCCCTCGATTCCGCGCCGCGCCGCACGAAGGTCCTCGTACGCGTGCAAGTAGACGTGCTCGTACTTCAAGCTCCGCCAGAAGCGCTCGAGGAATACGTTGTCGAACGAGCGACCCTTCCCGTCCATGCTGATCGCCACCCCATGACCCTCCAGGACGCTGGTGAAGGCCGTACTGGTGAACTGACTGCTCTGGTCGGTGTTGAAGACCTCTGGCACGCCATAGAGCGCGATGGCGTCCTCGAGCGCTTCGACGCAGAAGCGCGCCTCCATCGTGTTCGACAGCCGCCACGCCAGCACCCGCCGGCTGAACACGTCCAAGATCGCCACCAAGTACGCGAACCCCGCCGGCATCGGGATGAAGGTGATGTCCGAAACCCACACCTGGTTCGGCCGATCGATCGGCACGCCCGAGAGCAAGTACGGGAACACACGATGCGCGTCGCCCACGCCCGCCCTGCTGGTGCGGGGGCGCTGGTAGATGGCTTCGATGCCCGCGCGGCCCATCAAGCGCTGCACCGCCTTCCGGTTCACCAGCACGCCCTCGTCGGCGAGCTCGTCGACGATCCGACGCGAACCCAAGAACGGCCGCAATGTGTGGATCTTGTCGATCGCCAACAGCAGCTGTGCGTCCCGCGCCGGCAGCGGCGCCGGCCGGTCCTACGCGCTCGAGCGGCTCACGCTCAAGAGCTCGCACTGGCGCACGACCGGTAGGACGTGATCGCGATCGATCCTGCCCTTGCGCTCTTGCGGGGTCAGCGCTTGAGCGCTTTGGACAAAAAACCACGCTCCACCGTCAACTCCCCGATCTTCGCGTGCAAGTCCTTCACGAGCTCGTCCTGATCGCGCTGCACCTCGGCGCCCGACCCGAACAGGCCGACCGTGCCGGTGAGCAGCTGCTCTTTCCAGGCGCGAATCTGGTTGACGTGCACGCCGTACTTGCGGCTCAGTTCCGTGACCGTCGCTTCGTCCCGCGCGGCCTCCAGGGCGACCTTCGCCTCGAACGCTGGAGCATGATTCCGACGCGTCTTCTTCACGGGCTCTCCATCCCGGAAGCGTACCCGCTTCCCACTCAGCGAGCCCGTCCAAGAACCGGGGTCCACACCTGTCTCGTGTGTGAACCGTTAGCGCGTGCATGCGACGGTGCCTCCGAACATGCCGATGTGCGAGCCACGTGATCCCGTTGCCGTCAGCGCGCTGCACCTCGCAGCAAGCGGGCCGACCGGCCTGCCCGCACATGGGGGTCCGCGATGACGTGGTTGCCGCAGGTGTACCCGCTCGCTCTCGCCGCGGCGAGCGCGGTCTACGTGCTGGCCGGCTTCTACGTGCTCGCCAACCACCCGCGCCGGACGCTCGGCGTCCCGTTCGTCGCCATGGCCGCCAGCGTGGCCGTGTGGGCGTTCGCCCTCTCGCACGGCGGCATCGCTGCGGACGCCGACGCCGCCGTGTTCTGGCGCCGCGTCGGCGCGGTCGGCTGGACCACGCTCTTCGCCTTCCTGCTCCACTTCGTGTTGGCGCTCACCGGGCAGCGGCGTTTTCTGGCGCACCGGCTGGCGTTCCCGGTGCTGTACTTCCCGGCCGCGGTGAGCCTGTACGTGTTCGTGTTGCGCGGTGATCTGGCGGCGCGGTACTCGGACGTCGTGGCCGTCGGGTCGGGCTGGACGGCGGTCGCGGCCAACAGCGCCGCCAACTGGGCGTTCTTCGCCTACTACGCTGCCACCGTGGGGTTGGCCGTCGCCCTGATCGGCCGCTGGGGCGCGCGCTCGGCCGATCGGGAGGTGCGGGCTCAGGCGCGCATGCTCACCTGGGCCTTTCTGGCGGCCCTGGTCCTGGGGTCGCTCACCGATCGCCTCGCGAACGCCTTCATCGGCATCGCGTTGCCGCAGGCGGCGCCGCTCGTCATCCTCGCCCCGATCGCGGTGTTCGCCGTCGCCGTGCTCCGGTTCGGGCGGATGGTCGAGCCCGAGCGCCGCAAGGTCGCGGACGAGGGCCGAATCCTCAGCGACGAGAAGCGCCCCCGGTTCTACCGGCACCTGGCGCTGGCGTACGTCGTCGGTGGCCTGCTCAACGGGCTGCACGACCACTTCTTCGAGATTGCACTGGGGCCGGTCGTAGCGTTCAGCGCCGCCCTGTACCTGATCGCCGCGGTCCTCCTGATCACGCCGAGGCTGCCGGGCGGCGATGCGCGTCACGACAACGTCCTGCTGCTCGTCGTCTCCCTGTCGATCCCGCTCATCCTCTTCCGCTTCGCCGACGCGTACGCCAGCAACATCGTGTGGCCGGTGCCGCTGATCCTCATGGGTATCTCGGCCATCTTCGAGCGTCGACGCATGCTGTTCGTGCTCGCGGGTACCACCGTCCTCACCCAGATCGCCCTGTGGGTGCGCGTTCCGGCGCTGACGGTCGACGTCGGCGCCGTCGATCACGCGGCGCGGCTCACGTTCTACGGCATCGGCTTCGTGTTGGCGTACTACATGAACGGCGTGTACATGCGGCGGCTCGCGGCCAACGAGGAGCAGGTGGTCCTGCAGCGGACGGTTTCGCGCGTCTCCGCGGAGTTCGTGACGGTGTCCGCAGCGAACCTGCCCGACAAGTTGTCGAGCCTGGTCGCCGCCACGGGCGCGGCGTGCCGGGCCGATCGCGCCTACCTTTTCACCTTCGATCACGAGCACGGAACGATGGTGGCCACCGACGAGTGGTGTGCACCCGGCGTCGATCCAGGCCTTCCTGAAGGCACCGAGTTCGCCCTGGACGAGTTCCCCTGGTGGATGCGGCAGCTCGAGGGGGGCGGGGTGGTGCACGTTGCCGACGTGGCGGCGCTGCCGCCGGAGGCCGCGGCCGAGCGCGAGGTGTTGGAGCGGCAGCACATCCATGCGCTCCTCTCGGTGCCCGTGTGGCACAGGGGCAACCTGTACGGGTTCCTCGGCCTGGACGATGTCGGGAGCGGGCCGCTCTGGCACGAGGCACACACGGACGTGCTGCGCGTACTGGCCAACCTGACGAGCGACGCCCTGGGGAAGGTCGAGGCCGAGGTGGAGATCCAGCGCTTGGCTTACGCGGATCCCGTGACGGGCCTGGCCAATCGCACACTGCTCCGGGATCGCCTCGAGCAGGCCCTACCGCTGGCCGCTCGGAGCGGGTCGCTCGTCGGCGTGATGCTCATCGACCTCGATGCGTTCAAGGAAGTCAACGACACGGTCGGTCACGGGGCCGGCGACGAGCTGCTGCGCCTGCTGGCCGAGCGGCTGGCCGGTCGCGTGCGCCGCTACGACACGGTCGCGCGCTTTGGCGGCGACGAGTTCGTCGTCGTGGTCCCCCAGGTCGCACGGCCCGAAGACGTCCAGGCCGTGGCCGGCCACGTGATGTCCGCGTTCGGCGAGCCGTTCGTCATCCAGGGACAGGAGTTCTTCGTGACCGCCAGCGCCGGCGTCGCCGTGTACCCGGTCGACGGCGAGGACGCCGACACGCTCATCAAGAACGCCGACCTGGCGATGTACGCCGCCAAGGCCCGCGGCAAGCACCGCCACGTCTTCTGCTCCCCCGAGCTGAAGTACGACGTCCAGCAGCGGATGCGCCTCATCAACGCGCTGTACCGGGCGCAGGAGCGCGACGAGTTGGTGCTGCACTACCAGCCACAGGTGTCGGTTGCCGATGGGCGGGTCGTCGGTGTCGAGGCCTTGCTCCGCTGGCGGCACCCGGAGCTCGGCGTCGTCTCGCCGGGTGTCTTCATCCCGCTCGCCGAGCAGACGGGTCTCATCCACGCCATCGGCGAGTGGGTGCTGGGGGAGGCATGCCGGCAGAGCGCGGAGTGGCGGAGGCGGGGGCTGCCGCCGATGCGGATGGCGGTCAACCTGTCGGTTCAGCAGTTCCGAGCTTCGGGGTTGGTCGGTGTCGTCGAGCGGGCGCTGCGCGACACCGGTATGTGTCCCGCGGGCCTCGAGCTGGAGATCACCGAGAGCATGGCCGTCGACGA
>JARGGE010000202.1 GCA_029210865.1 Trueperaceae bacterium | reverse complement strand
GTACTTGCATAAGGCACTACCTCCTTCAACTCAGCATTCCCATTCGTGATCACTCCGTTTCAGGCCGGTCCCTTCGCGACGGTCTCCTCTGCAAGAACCGAAGCGACCGGGTGCGCTCGGTGCGCTCGGCGAAGCGCTCGAGGTGCGCGGCCTCGGTCGCGTGGCTCTTGGAGACGCGCATCCCCGCGAGGTGCTCGCCGATCGTGGCGAACAGCGACTGGTAGGCCTGCGACACCTCCTCGCCCTTGGCGCGCCCGGCGGCGGTCGCCCGCGCCATCAGAAGCGACAGCACGAGGCCGCTCGCGACCGCGACGGCCGTCGCCCAGGGCGACACAAAGACCGCGAGCGCCAGCAGGATGGTGGTCTGGATGACCCGGGAGACGAAGCCGACGAGCGCCGCCGCGACGCCGCCGACACGCTCGACCTCCTGCGTGAGCGCGTGGGTCGCGTCCGCGCTGCGCTGCCGCGCGAAGAAGGTCCAGCGCGCGTGCACGATCGCCGCGTAGATGCGCCGCCGCACCGAGCGCACGAAGCCCTGGTACAGCAGCACCGAGCGGACCGTCGTGGTGCGCTGCAGCAGCGCTTGGACGCCCACCACCGCGACGTAGAGCAGCAGCACCACAGGCACCGTGGGGCGCAACCCGACGGCCTCGAAGGCGCCGCCCACCAGGGCGGAGATCTGCCCGACGCTGCCCTCCCCCACGTCGAGACCGGTGAGACCGAGCAGCGGCACCAGCATGACGAGCCCGATGCCCGAGGCGGCGCCGGACGCGAGCGTCAGGGCGACGACGACGGCGACCTCGCGCCGCGAGTACCGGACGACGGCGCGCAACAGCCGCCAGGCCAGGGCGGTCGACGACGCGTGGGGGCCGGACGCGGCGCGGTCGGCGCCGGCGGTCGGCTCGGTGCCAGCGACACGATCGGAGCCATCGGGCTTCACCGAGGTCGGATCGTGGTCGCGGGTGCGGTCCATGGACATCCGGGCTCCATCGGCGCGCCCGTACGAAGCGTCGCCCGAACGACCCCGACGGTGGGTTCGCAGGCGAGGGCGGCGCTCGAGTCTAGCCGCCCGACCCGCCACGGCGTGCGCCGAACCGCACGCCGAGCGTGACCAATGCGGCCCCACGGACGATCGCATGTCCCAACCTCTGTGGCGAACTTCACATCCAGGAGGAAGACACCATGAGCGTAACGAGCAAGAAGTCCTACCAAGCGCCGAAGCTCGAAGCGTGGGGCAACGTCGTGGATCTGACGCAGGTCGGTCTGACGAACCCCGGCAGCGATGTCATGAACGGCAGCGTCAACCCGCCCGGCCACGACCGCGGCCCTCGCGGCGATCGCGGCTAAGGGCCCGGACGTCACGTCCGTACCGCATGAAGCGGCCGCGATCGTTCGCGGCCGCTCGTTCGTGTCCCTCCCAAGACGCAGCGCTCGGACCTCGGACGTCCGCCCGATCGCGCACGTCGTCGCCACCCGCTCGAGAGGCGCCGTGCGGTACCGGACGGCCCACCCACGACCGCCCGCGTGAGAAGCACCGCGCCCCGCCACGCCGGCGCGACGTAGGCTGCCTGCAACCATGGCGCGCCGCGACCGCCTTCGGCAGGACGCCGTGCACGCCGGTACCGACCCGGAGGACGTCCATGCCGCACCCCGAACCGATCCCGTTGGACGCCGTGCTCTCCGTCGTCGGCGAACCCGTCTTCACCGACATCCCCGGCGAGACCGTCATCCTCGACGAGCGCTCGGGCCGCTACTTCGGCCTCGACGACGTCGGCAGCTTCGTCTGGCGCCACCTGCAACGGACCACCACCCTCCGGCACCTGGTCGCGGCCGTGACGGCCGAGTACGACGTCAACGCCGATCGCAGCGAGGCCGACCTGCGGGCCCTGATCGCCGACCTCCGCGCCGTCGACCTCGTGGCCGTCGGCCCCGAGGCGCGTGGCTGAACCGACCCGGGGCCTGAGCACGGTCCGACGGCGCCTGCAGGCGTGGGCGTTGGTGGCGACCGTGCGCGTGGTGCTGTGGTTGGTCCCGTACCGGGTGGCGCGGCGCTGGTTCGACCGCGCGCCGGGACCGGACGCCGCGGTCGACGTGCGCCGGGCGCGCGGCGTCGCGAACGAGGTGCGCCGTGCCAGCCGCCGCGTCCCGCGCGCGAGTTGCTTCACCCAGGCGCTCGCGGCGCGCACCTGGCTGGCGCGCCACGGCCTGGCGAACGAGCTGCGCATCGGCGTCGCCCGCGAGCCCGACGGCAGCCCCGAGGCGCACGCCTGGATCGAGGTCGCGGGCCAGGTGGTGCTGGGCGACGTGCCCGACCTCGCGCGCTTCGGTCGCCTGCCGACGCCCGGCGGCGCAGCGGCGGCGCGCTCGACCCCGCGCCCGACCCCGCGGCCGTGAGCGGTCTCTGCGGCATCGTCGACTTCGCGGGGCGCCCGGTCGGCGCCGACGAGCTGGGCGCCATGACCGACGCGGCTCCGTACCGAGGGCTCGACGGCACCGCGACGTGGCTCGGCCCGGGGGTGGCGCTGGCGCACCAGGCGCGGGACGCGGCGCCGGAGGCCGCCCACGGGGTCCAGCCGCTCCTCGACCCGGCGACGGGCTGGGTGGTGGTCGCGGACGCGCGCCTGGACAACCGCGCCGACCTGGTCGCCGCCCTGAAGCCGGCGCCGGGCCCCGACGGCGACGTCTCCGACGCTCGGCTGTTGCTGGCCGCGTACCGGGCCTGGGGAGCCGAGGGGCTCGGGCGCGTCGTCGGCGACTTCGCGTTCGCGGTCTGGGAGCCCGAACGGCGGCGCCTGTTCGCGGCCCGCGACGCGCTCGGCATCCGGCCGTTCGTCTACCGCTGCGACGGGCGCCGGCTCTGGTTCGGGTCCGAGGTGCAGCAGGTGCTGGCCGCCCCCGGCGTCCCGGCGCGCCTCTTCGAGCCCGCGATCGCCGCCCACCTGATCGGCCGCTTCGAGGACCACGAGTGGACCGTGTACGAGGGCGTGCAGCGCCTCCCGCCGGGGCACGCGCTGCAGGTCGAGGACGGCCGAGCGCACGCCGCGCGCTACTGGGACGTCGACCCGACCGCCCGCGTGCGCCTGCGGACCGAGGAGGACTACGCCGACGGCTTCCGCGGTCTGTTCGAGCAGGCCGTGGCCGCGCGGCTCCGCAGTCCGCGTCCGGCGGGGGTGCTGCTGAGCGGCGGCCTCGACTCGGGCGGCTTGGCCTCGATGGCGGGGCGGATCCTGCACGCGAGGGGCGACGACCCCAGCCGCTTCCACACCTACTCGTGGGCCTTCGAGACGTTGGCCCAGGCGGACGAACGGAGCGTCAGCGACGGCATCGTCGCCGAGTTCGGCTTCAGCGCCACCGCCATCGCGGGCGACGAGCTCTGGCCCATGAGTGGCTACCCCGAGGTCGGTGCGACGCGCAACGGGCCGTTCACCGGCGTCTACCAGGAGCTGATCGGCCACGCGCTGGTCCGGGCGCGCGCCGACGGCGTGCGCACGATGCTCTCGGGCAACCGCGGCGACCTGCTCGGCAGCGAGTTGGTGACCGACCTCCCCGGCCTGGCGCGCGCCGGCCAGTGGCGGGCGCTCCGCCGCGACCTCGAGGGCTACCGCTCGTGGAAGCGCATGTCGCTCGCGACCGCCGTCGGCCGCCTCCTGCTGCGCCCGGCGCTCGCCGACGTTGCAGCGCTGCCGCCGTTCGCACCGCTGCGGGCCGCCCTGCGCCCGCCCAAGGCGCGGCGGCCGGTGCGCGCCGCCGCGTGGGTGGCGCCGACGCTCTTGGTGCGCGCCGGGCTCGACGAGCGTCCGGCCCACGGCTTCGTGGCACCGCCGGGGCTGCACGGCGTCGCGCGCCGCCACCGGTACCAGGTGGTGTTCTCGGGCATGCAGATCGCGACGACGGAGTGGGTCGACGCGCTCTACGCCGCGCACGGGCTCGCCTTCGCGGACCCGTGGAGCGACCGCCGGCTCATCGAGTTCGTGATCGCGACGCCGCCTTGGGTGGTGCAGCGCCTGGTCGAACCGAAGCGCCTGGCGCGCGCCGCGCTGCGCGGCGTGATGCCCGAGGTGGTGCGGCGCGCGACGCGCAAGGTCAGCCCGCACCCGCTCTTCGACCGCGCCCTGCGCGACCGGGCCGTCGCGCTCCTCGACGACCTGCTGGCCGACCCGGTCATGGCCGCCCTCGGCTACGTCGACCCCGCGCCGCTGCGCGCGCATCTCGCGGACGTCCGACGCGGCGCCGACGCGGCGCCGACGCTGTGGTGGGCGCTGACGCTCGAGATGTGGCTGCGCCGCTATCTCCCCACTGTGAGGAATCCGTGAGGGCCTAGGCTCCATGCTCGGAGGGCACCGAGTCCGACGAGGAAGGAGGTCGCGTCGTGAACACGGCCAAGAGGCCCTACCAGGCGCCGACGCTTCAGGCGTGGGGCAACGTCGTCGCGCTGACCCAGGTCGGCCAGACGCACCCGGGCAGCGACGTCATGAACGGCAGCGTCAACCCGCCCGGCCACGGCGACAACGGCCCGCCCGGCCGGTTCAAGTAGGCCGTCGCACCCGGACCGCAGCGCCACCACGGCCCGTCACCGAGCTCTCCCCCGTAGGAGGTCCCTCGTGACCGACACCAAACGCCCGTACCAGACCCCCAAGCTCGTCGCGTGGGGCACCGTCGTCGACCTGACCCAGGTCGCCGTCGATTGCGTGGTCGACTCCGCCTTCTCGGGGAGCGTCCCGTGCTACCCGGGCGACCCGCCCACCTGAACGGTCGACGCATCCCGCTTCCTCGAGGCCCGGTTGCGCCCTGCGACCGGGCCTCGAGGCGTCGCGCGCACGGGTGAACGATCCCCGCGACGCGGTTCGGTTCAGTGCGTAGAGTCACGAGGATGCTGGCCGCGACGCCCGTGCGAACCGAACCCGCCGCCCCCACCATGCTCTTCCTCCCGGTCCCGCCGGCGTCCCCGCTCGGCCCCGATCCCAGGCCGACGACCGCCGACCTGGCGCGCGCGGTCACGGCGAGTGCCCTTTGGGACGACGTGGGGCCCGCGGCCGTGGGCGTGCGCACGACGGCGCCGGCGCAGATCGGGTTCGTCGGACGCTTCGACGAGGTCGCCCTCCACCGCTTCGGCGCGCTGCGCTGGCAGGTCGAGCACCAATGGCCGCACCTGCGGTACGTGGGGTACCGCGAGGCCGAGGCCGCCGCCGAGCGGCTCGCCGAGGCGCTGGTCGAGCGGTTCGGCCACGACGCGCTGCGCGGCTTCCGCTTCACCGCGATCCCGCGCGGCGGGCTCATCGTGCTGGGGATGCTGGCGTACGCGCTCGACCTTGATCCCGAACAGCTTACCGACGGCGGTCCCGACGACGCGGTGCGCGTCGTGGTCGACGACTGCTCGATCTCGGGCGACCGCTTCCGACGCTACCTGGACGCGCACCCGGGCTGGCGCCGACTGGTCTTCGCGCCGCTGGTCTCGGCGCCCGAGCTGCGCGCGGCGTTGCCCGCCGCGGCGCCGGACCGCGTCCTGGCCTGCCTGAGCGCCGACGACCTCGTCGACCGGGCGCCCGAGCGCCTGGGCGCGGACCACGCCGCGTGGCTCGAGCGCTGGCGCGGGCGCTCGGCCGGCGACCGCACCTGGATCGGGCAACCCGACCCCATCGTCTTCGCCTGGAACGAGCCCGACCTGGGGTTCTGGAACCCGGCGACCGAGCGGCGCGAGAAGGGCTGGTCGCTCGTCGCGCCGGAGCACTGCCTCAAGCACCGGCA
>JARGGE010000201.1 GCA_029210865.1 Trueperaceae bacterium | reverse complement strand
GGTGATGCCCTCGGGCTCGGGGCCCTTGTTGTCGGAGCGCGACTCGAAGGTGTCGGCGCCGTTCTCGTCGTTGTTGGCGTTGAAGTAGGCGGGGTACCGGGCGGCCGTGAGCTGCTCGAGCTGGTCGCCGGAGTCGAAGAGCAGGTCGCCGCGGGCGGTCCAGACCGAGAACGAGCGCGCGCCGAAGGCGTAGAGCGCCTCGTAGAGCCCGTCGCCGTCGGGGTCGCCCAGGGTGGTGGTGACGGTCAGGCGCCCGAGGGCCTCGTCCGCCTGCAGCGCCTCGGCGTTCGCGAAGGCGATGGGGTCGAGCGCCAGGTCCTTGACGCGGGCCTCTTCCGAGTAGGTGTCGTAATCGCGCGCGTCGCCCTCGTTGGCCGAGAGCACGTACGTGGCGCCCTGCCACTCGAGCACCGCGATCGCGTCGGGCAGGTACATGCCGTAGACGGGCCAGGTGCGGATGGCGATGGCGCCGTCGCGGTCGCTGGCGTCGAGGCCGGCGCCGGCGACGCGGTGGTCCTTGAAGCCGAGGGCACGGATGGCGACCACGCGGGCGGCGTCGAGGTCGACGATCGCGAGCGCGTTGTTCTCCTGCAGCGCCACCCAGGCGCTGCGGCCGTCGGCCGAGACGACCACGTACTCGGGCTCGAGGTCCTGGGCGACGCTGGCGCCGGGGCCGAAGACGCCCACGGCGTCGGGGAGCAGCGCGTGGCGCGGCCCGCCCACGTCGTAGGCGCGGAAGTCGGCGGTGCGGACGCTCAGTTCGAGGCCGGCGCCGGTGCGGGCGACGTCGATGACGCTGACGCTGCCCTCGGGGTCGACCGAGTAGTCGTCGTTCGGCTCGCCCTCGTTGGCGACCACCACGCGGCGGCCGTCGGGGGTGAAGGTGAGCATGTCGGGCAGCGCGCCCACGGTGACGCTGGCGAGCTGCAGGCCGTCGACGTCGAAGAAGGCGACGCGGCCGGGGTCGGTCTTCTCGGGCGCCTCGATGGCGACCGCCACCAGCCCCTCGTGGACGGCGACGCTGTTCGCGACCTCGCCCTCGGCACCCACCTGCAGGGTGGCGACGAACCGCGGCGCGCTCGGGTCGGCGACGTCGATGACGTCGAGCTGACCCGACATCGCGTTGACGACGAAGAGGCGCTGGCTCGCCGGGTCGTGCGCGACGATCTCGGCAGCGGACTCGTCGAAGGCGCCGGTGGCGGCGGTGCCGAGCCAGCGGAGCTCGACGCGGTCGTCGGCCTGGGCTTGGGCGAACGCGAGCGCGCCGGCGAGGACCGCGGTGGCGGCGAGGCGGATGGGGCGGATCGTCATCGTTCCTCCTGAATGGTGGAGGGTGGCCGCCGGGACGACGCGGTGCGGGACGCTGCGGGCCGCTCCCTCCGAGCCCCGGTGTATGCCGACGGGGTCAGGGGAGCGTCAGCGGCGTCACGGCGACGGGCGCTCGCGTTATGAACCTCGGATGACGGCCCACGAACCGCGACTTCATCGCCCCACGGCGAGCGCCGCGATCGTCCCCGTGACGGCCACCGCGACCCGCCTCCCGATTCGCGCGCCGCGTGCGCGCGCGGCCTTCGCCCGGGCGCGCGCCGCCGCAGCGCTGCTGGCCCTCGCCGCGATGGCGCTCGCCCCGATCGCCCTGGCGCACGGCTGGGAGGAGCCCGACGTCGAGCGCGCGCTCGCCGAGGCGGACGCGATCGTCGCGGTCGCCGAGGCGGTCCAGGCCGCCTGGACGCCCGCACCCGGTGACGCCGACGAGCCGGTCGCGGCCCCCGCCGAGGTGCGCTGGTGGACCTGGCTGCAGAGCCGTCTCGCGCTCGAGGGCGACGCCGCGGTCCGCGAGGCGGTGGCGGCGCACGCCCCCGCCTGGCTGGCCGAGGCGCCCGATCCCGCGGCCGCGGTCGGATGGTGGTTGGACGCGCTCGGCGAGGTGCTGGCGCACGCCGCGGCGCGCGACGTCGACGACGACGCGCGCGCCGCGGCGGCGGCCGACCTGGCCCGCCCCGACCTCGGGCCCGCCGCGGCCGCGCGCCTCGAGGGTGGCGGTGCTGCCGGTGCTGAGCGACGCCGAGCGGCGCGACCTGGCGCCGGTCTTCGAGCGGCTGGACGCCCTGGTCGCGGCGGTGGCGCGATGAGGCGGACCGTCCGCCGCCCCGGGGCCTGGCGGGGCGTCGTCCGCGCGCCGCTCGCGCTGGGGGCGCTGCTCGCCCCAGCCGCCGCCAACGCCTGGACCCCGGGCACCTTCGAGGCCTACTGCGGCGACGCCGCCTTCTGGGTCAGCCGCGACCCGGACCAGGCCACCGCCGCCTGGTACGCGCGGCCCGGCGACCCCGACGCGCCCGGCGACCCCGGGTGCCGCGCCACCGAGCAGGTCGGGTGGTTCGAGACCGCGCTCGCCGAGGCGCTCGCGCGGCTGGCGCGCGAGCCGTTCCCCGTCGACCCCGCGCCCACGCGGTCGGGGCCCGTGGTCGCGGACGGCGGCGGCACCCCGAGCGTGCGCTTCTACGTGCGGCCGACGGGTGGCGGCTACGCCAACACCCTCCGGTGCCTGCGTCCGGCCGCCGACACGCTGGGGGTGCTGAGCGTCGACCGCGACCGGATCGACGCCCTCAGCCGCCTGAGCGTCCCCTACGTCGCCCTGCACGAGCTGGTGCACGTCGTCCAGGGCGCCCAGCCGTTCGAGACCGCCATCTGCGGGGCGGCTTATCTGCAGCTGTGGATCACCGAGGGCACCGCCGACGCCTTCGCCACGCGCTGGGTGCGCGAGCGCTTCCCGCCGTTCGCCCCGCCGCCCTTCACGAGCCTGGGGCGCAACCTGATGGGCCTGCGCTCGTTCTCGGTCGCGCTCGCGGCGCCCGACGGCGACACGGCGTTCACGCAGCTCTACAGCTACCGCTCGAGCGCCCTCTTCCGCTTCGTCGCCGAGCGCTGGCACGCGGGTGACCACGGGGTCTGGGCCGAGGCCATGGGCGTCCCCGCGCCCGCCGGGAACGACGGCCTGGCCTGGCTCGACCAGGTGCTCCGCGACCCCGCGTACGGGGTGCGGCAACCGCTGGCGCTGGTCTTCCCGTCCTTCCTCGCCTCCTACGCCGGCTGGGGGCGCGCCGACTCCGACCGGTGGCCGCACGTCGGCGAGGTCCCGTGGCGGACCCTGGCGCTGGGCGCGTGCGAGCAGGTGACGCTGAGCCCGACCGCGCCCTCGGCGCGCGTGGGCCTGGCGATCGAGCCGATCGCGGGCCGCTGCGTGCAGGTGGGGTTGGCGGGGGTGCCGTCGGGGGCGATCGCGAGCGTCGAGGTCGAGGCGAGCGCGCCCGGGTCCGTCCCCGCCTGCGTCCACAAGGCCTTCACGGGCGAGCACCAGGGGACCGGCGAGGGCACCTGGGTGCGCACGTTCCAGGCGTCGGCGGTCGTCGCCAGTGGGGTCGCGTGGACCGACACGTTGGTCCTCGCCCGCGTGCCCGCGCGGCCGAGCGACGCGCGCGACGCCCACCGCGCCCCCAAGGCCTTTGAAGTCGTCTTCGCGCTGCAGCTCGCCACCGCGAGCGACGACGGCGCGTCGGTGGGGCCCGTTCAAGGGGCCGGGAACGCCACCGCCCCCGGCCACCACGGGTTGCCGATGGAGCCGGGCGAGGGCGACCTGGGGCCGGGCGCGGCCCTGGACCCGTCGCGGCTGCTGTTCGGGCAGCAGGCGCCCGGCGGCGGCCTCGCCAACGCAGCGTTCGCCGCGTCGGCGGGGCCGGGCCTCGGACTGGTGCAGCTGCTCGAGGGCGACGACGCCGTCGGCGACGACGTCGGGCGGTCCTTCGGGGTGAGCTTCGGCGAGCGGGCGCTGCCCGTGGGGTCGATGGGGACCTTCCCGGCGGTGCTCATGGGCAGCGACCCGGGCCGCGCCGGCCTGGGGGGCGCGATCGTCGACGCCTCCGGCGACGGTCCGCTGCGTTCACAGGTGCGCGTGCACGCCTGGACCGACGACCACGTCCAGCTGACGGTCGACGGGGTGTGGTGCTACGCCGACGAGCTGCGGCCCGACCAGGGCTGCGCGGTCGAACGCCGCCTGGAAACCGACGTCTGGCTCCCCTTCGGCGATGCCTGGGACACCGCCGCCCCTTCCGCAGCGTCGACTCGCCGGTCTAGGCGCTGTACCGCGAGGCCTTCGCGGCCGCGTCCGGCACGCCCGCCGCGTCCGGCTTCGTCTGCGATTGCGGTTGCGAGGGCACCGTCGCGCTCGCGCGCGCGGCCGAGGAGATCGCCCGCCTGGGGCCCGCGGGGGCGTCGCAGGCGGGCGCGCTGATGCAGTGCGCGCTCGCGTGCGCCCCGCAGTGGGCGCGCTGCGAGGAGTGACGGCGGCCGGCTTCGTCGCGGTGCCCGGCGGCCACGAGCGCGCGGGCACCGGTGCGACGCTCGAGCCGACGCCTGGCCACCGGGCGCCGAACCCCGATCTCAGTCGTCCATGTGCTCCATGTGCTCGTGCCAGCCCGAGAAGCCGCGGTGCATGACGCCCGGGTTCATCGTGCCGGTGAACCCGCCCATCTCCTGGGCGTGGGCGGCGTGGTGCTGCCCGTACGCGTAGCCCGTGTGGTCGCCTGAGGAGGCGAGGGCGGGCGCGGCGAGGGCCAGCGCCAGAACGAACGCGATGGTCGAGGTCCTTGGGTTCTTCATCGTCGAGCCTCCTCGATCGGGTGCTCCCGAGCGCCGGCCGTGGTGCGGGCGCCTGGGATGGGTGGATGGTAACAGGCACGAGCGCCGTCGTTCGCGCGGATCGCACGGGCGGGCAGCGTCACGGCGCACCCGTCGGCTGGTCCTCGCACGCGCGCAGCGCGTCGGGTCCGGTGACCGGCGCGTCGAGGGCGCACCGGTCGGTCTCCACCAGCCGGTCGCCGTCGAGCGCGATGACGCGGACGCTGGTGCGAGCCACGTCGGGCACCAGCAACCGCGTGCGGCCGCCGATCGTCGCGGGCCGCGACAGGTCGAGTTCGGCCGAGCGGTAGACGTGGTTCGAGAAGCCGGTGAGGGAGGCGCGTTCGACCAGGTGCTCCCCGTCGCGCCGGTAGACCCGCAGGACGCCGCCGATGTGGGGCGTCGTCACCGCGGCGATCTCCGCGACGCCGTCGCCGTCGAGATCGGCCACGCCCACCGGGTTGAGCCAGCGGTGCGGGGTGCCGATGGGGGCGGACTGCGCCACCACCTCGAGGACGTCGCCTTGCAGGCCGATCAGCGCCAGCCGCGCGCCTGTGCCGCGCGCGCTCACGATCGTCAGCAGCAGGGTCGGTCCGTCCTCGGTCAGCCGCACGAGGCGCGGGGCGAGGTCCTCGAACACCTCGTCCTCGGGCAACTCGAGCGCTACGGTGCGACCGGCGTCGGTCCGCGCCAGCACCCGTGCGTACTCGTGGGGACGACCGAGCGCGAAGTGCCCGTACCGATCGACCGACGCCTCGTACCGGGCCGAGACGAGGCCCTCGCTCTGGCCCGTCGACGTCATCATCAGCACGAGCATCGCACCCAGGGCCAGTCCGGTTCGCATCCATCGCCTCCTGAGGGACCAGCATGCGTGCCGCCGCGTGCGAGGTCGGTCTTCGGATTGACCGCCGGCCGCTCGGATGCCGCGCGGCGGCGGGACGGGTCACGGTGCGGGTGATCGACCGCGGCTCACGGCGCGAACTGGAAGGCCTGGGTCGCGCTCGTGCTCAGCGGGCCGTCGCGACGCCGGGGCCGCCCGCGGCGGCCGCCGAGGCGATCGCGTAGTACGCCATCAGGCCGCGGGTGCCGGCCTCGTCGACGGAGC
>JARGGE010000200.1 GCA_029210865.1 Trueperaceae bacterium | reverse complement strand
CCAGCTCGATGAGCCGCCGGTCCAGCCCCTCCTGGTCGCAGACATCGACGCCCGCCAAGGCGGCGGCGATCTCGCCGTTCACGTGGGCCACGGCGCCGAGGACGCCCTGCTCGAACATCGTGCCCGTGAGCGTCCAGGTGGCCCAGAAGCCCACGAGCAGGGCGATGGTGAGCGCGAGCCCGGCGCCGCGGCCGCGCACCCGCAGCGCCAGCGCGCCGGCGGCCAGGGCGAAGACCGCGGCGCTCGACGCGTCGGCCAGGCGGCGGTGCAGCGCGAAGCGGGCCTCCGCCACGTCCGCGCCGGCGCGCCGCCCCTCGGTGACGCGGGCGGCGAGTGCCGTGAGCGTCTGTTGCCCCGGGCGTGTGAGGGTGGCTTCGGGGGTCGATTCGAGCGGGAAGGGGAGGTCGAGCGCCGCCACGGTGGTCGTCGCCGTGGCGTCCGCGCCCGCCACGGTGACGCGGGCCTCCTGCAGCGACCATACGCGCGCGTCGGCGTCCCACGCACCGCGCGGCGCCGTGATCGTGCGGCCGTCGGCCATCACCGCGAGGACGCCCGTGAGCTCGGCGCGGGCCGGGTCGTCGCCAGCGGCGCGCAGGCGGGCCGCGAAGAAGGTGCCCACCCCCTCCACGGCGAAGGCCGCGTCGGTCTGGCTGGCGGCGGGGGGCCGGACGTACAGGAACCCTTGGATGTCGGCCTGGTAGGCGGCCTCACCCCAGGGCTCGAGCCAGCCGTTCACGATCAGCGCGAGCGCCGAGATCGCGAGCCCGCCGGCGACGAGCGGCGCCAGCAGCCGGACGGGGGGGACGCCGCCGGCGTAGGCGGCCTTGAGCTCGGCGTCCTTCGCGAGCCGCCCGGCGGCGACGAGCACGGCGAACACCACGGCCAGCGGCAGCGTGAGGTGCAGGAACCACGGGAGCTTGAACAGGACCAGTCGGCCCACCTGCGTCAGGCTGGCCGACTGCTCGACGAGGAAGCGCGCGAGCACGCTCAGCAGGTCGATCGACAGGAGCAGGCAGAGGGCGGCGACCCCCAGCGCGTAGAGGCCGGCCGCTTCGCGCAGCACGTAGCGGCCCAGACGCGTCGTCACCACGCAAGTCTACCCGCGCCGCGGCCGCCCGACGGGGGTACGCTCGGCGCATGACCGGGACGCTGCGGCTCGCGGCCGTGCAGATGCACTGGCGCGCCGCCGACTACGCCGACGGGGCCACGTTCGCGGCGCGCGTCGTCGACCTCGCGCGCCAGGCGGCGGCCGGCGCGGCGGGTCCCGTGCTCGTCGGCTTCCCCGAGCTCGTCGGGCTGCCCCTGCTCGCGACGGCGGCCGGGGTGGCCGACCGGCTCGAGGAGGGCCTCGCGCCCGCGCTGTTCGGCTGGGCAGCGCGCCGCCCCGGGCGCTGGCTCGCGTCCGCTTGGCGCCACCGCGTCGGTCCGCTGCCCGCCCTGGTCGCCGAGCTCGCCCCGGCCGCCTTCGCGCTGCAGCGCGACGCCTTCGCCGCCGCGGCGCGCGCGGCGGGCGCG
The DNA here is from genome assembly GCA_029210865.1 of Trueperaceae bacterium. Taxonomy (GTDB): domain Bacteria; phylum Deinococcota; class Deinococci; order Deinococcales; family Trueperaceae; genus JAABTL01. The sequence continues at coordinate 4,264 of JARGGE010000200.1, read as the reverse complement.
ACCGTCGTCGCCGGCAGCGCCTTCCTGCCGACCGTGGCTTTCGAGGCGGCGCGCGGCCTGCACGTCGTCGACGCGCGCGTCCGCAACGTCGCGCTCGTGTTCGTGCCGAACGGGGCGCTCGTGGGCCGGGCGGCCAAGGCGTACCTGACCGCCGGGGCGGAGCGGCGGGTCGGGCTCACCGCCGGGCGCGTCGAGGACCTGCCCGTGCTGCCGGGTGCGGCCGGGCGCCTGGCGGTCGCCGTGTGCCTCGACGGCTGGTACCACCACGTGCTCGAGCGCTTCGACGGCCGCGGGGCCGAGGTCCTCGTGCAGCCCTCCGCCAACGACGCCGCCTGGCACCGGCCATGGCCGCCCGACCCGACCCGGACCGAGGAGGACGCCTGGCTCCGCTCGGGTCTGCGCGCCGGGCTCCAAGGGCGCGCGTCGCTCCGCTACGGCGTCAACCCGATGCTCGTCGGCGACCTGGCACCGCTCGCCCCGCGCGGCCGCTCGGCCATCGTCGCCAACGCCGACCTGGTGCCGGGCGCGGGCCTGCCGGGCTGGGGACCGGGGCTGTTGGCCCTCGCCCCGGACGACGTCAGCGAGGCCGTGGTCACGGCCGACGTGCCGCTACCGCCGTCGCTGGGGGCGGGGGAGGCGGTCGGCGGGGCGACCGCCAAGGCGGCCTCGGGTCGGTAACCGGCCGCCGCCGGATCGCGCGCTGCGCCGCGGTAGCATGCCCGACGTGACCGGGACGCTCGGGCTCTTCTCGCTCGTCGACCTCTTCCAGCTGCTCGCCGCCTCCGGGCGGACGGGCAGGCTCGCCGTGAAGCACCCGGCGGGACCGGCGCGGGTCTACTTCGAGAAGGGTCAGGTGCGGCACGCCGAGTTCGCCTCGCTCGAGGGCGAGGCCGCCTTGGACGCGCTGTTCGCCGACGAGCGCGGGGCCTTCTCGTTCGTGACCGGGTTGCCGGCCCCGGTGGTCACGCTCGAAGGCTCGACCGAGGGGCTGCTGCTCGACCTCCTGCGGCGCGCCGACGAGCGCCGGCGCGACGACCCCGACGACGCCCCCGCCCCCCCGTCCGACGCCGTCCCGTACGCGCCCGAGACCGTTCGCACCGTGGCGCTGCCGTTCGCGGCGTTCGAGAAGCGCGTGGTCGCCGCCGTCAACGGCCACTGGACGATCGGCCGCATCGCCGCCGAGCTCGAGGTCGACGAGCTCCAGACCCGCCAGGCGGTCGGACGGCTCGTGCAGGTCGGCACCCTCAAGCTCCGCGCGCGGCGACCGCGCACGGCGCAGCTCGTCGTCCGGCTCGCGCCGGGACGCCTCCCCGACGGGACGGTCGGCGTGGACGCCGGGATCGTGCGCGCCTGGGGCGTCGCGAGCGGTGGCGACGTCGCGCACGTCGCGCTGCGCCGCGCCGACGGTCGCGCGACCGTGCTGCCGCTCGTCGCCATCGAGGGCGCCGGCCCGTACCTGCACGTGCCGCGCGCGACCTTGTTGCGCCTGGGGCTCCGCGTCGAGGACGCCCTGGTGGCCCGACCCCATCGCCCAGAGCCGCCGTGGACCTCGTGATCGACACCACCGCGCCTGCGCCGTTCCTGCCACCGAGCGACGCCGTGCTGCTCCCTTGGCGTCGGCTCGAGCACCCGGTCGCGTGGTCCAGCGTCTTCGGACGCACGGCGCCGCTGCACCTCGAGGTGGGCTTCGGTGACGGCCGCTTCACCGCGCGCCGCGCGCTCGCGCACCCCGAGGACGACTTCGTCGGTCTGGAGGTCTCGAGCACGAGCGTCCAGCGCGCCTGGCGACGCATGCGGCGCGACGGCGTCGGGAACGTCCGGCTCCTCAAGGCGCCCGCCGAGGTCGCCGTCCGGCAGCTCTTCGCGGCCGGCGCGCTCCGCTCGATCACCGTGAACTTCCCCGACCCCTGGCCCAAGGAGCGGCACGCGCACCACCGGCTCCTGCGGGCGCCGTTCTTCCGCCTCGCGGCGACGCGGCTCGCGCCCGGGGGCGAGGTACGGCTCGCCTCGGACCACCTGCCCTACGTCGCGTTCGCGCGCGACGAGGCGGCCCGGTCCGGCGTGGCGCGCCGCGAGCGGCGCGACCCGCCGCCCGAGGTGTTCGAGACCAAGTACGCCTTGAAGTGGCGCGAGCAGGGCAAACCGCTCTGCTACGAGGTCTTCGTCCTCGACGGCACCGGCGTGCCGTTCGAACCCCCCATCGCGAGGAGCGACCCCATGCCCCACGCCCTGCTCGCCGGGACGTTGCCGGCCGACGCCCCGTTCGCCAAGCTCGTCGTCCCCGTCGGCGACGCCCACGTGGTCGTGCACGAGGCCGCGCGCGCGCTCGGGCGCGACGACCGCTGGCTCTTCCGCGTCACGCTCGACGAGGGCGAGCTGGTCCAGCAGGTGCTGGTGGTCGCCCAGCGGCGCCAGGGCGACGAGTGGATCGTGCGCCTGGAGTCCTTCGGCGACCCGCTCGTCACGCCGGCCGCGCGCGGGGCGGTCGGGGCCGTGAGCGACTGGCTCGAGGGCACGGTCGGGCTGCGCGTCGTCGCCCGCAACTACTGAGCGCGGTCGCCATGGACGCGCGCCCTCCCTTGGACCTCGCCGACTTCGAGCGCGGACCGCTGCCGCCCGGCGTGGCCCACGGTTTCACGCCGCGGCGCGGTGGCGTGAGCAGCGGCCCCTACGCGAGCCTCAACCTCGGCCTATCGGTGGGCGACGAGCGCGAGGCGGTCCTCGAGAACCGGCGCCGGGTCCGGGTCGCCTTCGGGGTGGACGCCGACCGCTGGATGACCGGCAGACAGGTCCACGGCACGGGGGTGCTCGTGGCCGGTCGCGACCTCGCCGGTGCCGATGGCGACGTGCTGATCAGCGACGACCCGGCGTGGGCCCTGGCGGTCTCGGCCGCCGACTGCGTTCCCGTCGTGCTGGTCGACGCGCGGGGTGGAGCCGTGGCCGCCGCCCACGCCGGCTGGCGCGGCGCGGTCGCAGGTGTGGTGGGCGCGGCGCTCGATGCGCTGGCCGATCGCTTCGGCACCGACGTCGGCGACGTGCACGCCTGGCTGGGCCCGGCGATCCAAGGGGCGTGCTACCAGGTCGGCGAGGAGGTCGTGGCCGCGGCCGAGCGGGCCGGCGCCCCCGCCCACGCCATCTGGCCCGACCCCGGCGTCGCCGACCGCTGGCGCTTCGACGTGCCGGCGCTGTTGCGCGCGCAGCTGATGGCCGCGGGCCTGCCGGCGGCGGCGGTCGCCGCGAGCACGACGTGCACCCATTGCGCGGTCGATCGCTGCTTCTCGCACCGGCGCGACCACGGACGCACAGGGCGCCATTGGGCGGTGGTGCGCGCGCCCAGGTAGCATGCGGTCATGGACCGCCTGCTGCACACGATGCGCCGCCTGCGCGCCCCCGATGGGTGCCCGTGGGACCAAGCGCAGACCCACGACTCCCTGCGTCCGTACCTCCTCGAGGAGGCCGCCGAAGCCGTGGACGCGATGGCGGCCGGCGACCCGGCCCATCTCGCCGAGGAACTCGGCGACGTCCTGCTGCAGGTCGCCTTCCACGCCGTGATCGGTGAGGAGGCCGGCACGTTCGGGTACGCGGACGTCGAGGCCGCCATCGTCGAGAAGCTGGTGCGCCGCCACCCCCACGTGTTCGGCGACGTCGAGGTCGCGGACGCGGCCGAGGTGCTGCGCAACTGGAACGCGATCAAGGTGCAAGAGACCGGGGGCGTCCCGGTGGCCCCCGGCGACCGGGTACCGCGTTCGCTCCCGGCGCTGCGGCGCGCGGCCGACCTGGCCGTCGCCCTGGGGTGGCGCGTCGAGCCCGACCTCGAGCGGCGCACCCTGGCCGACGTGGCGTCCGACCCCGACGCGTTGGCGCCCGCCCTGCTGGCGCTCGCGCAGGCCGCGGCCGACGCCGGGCTCGACCCGGAGCTGCTCCTGCGCGACCACGTCGACGCTCGCCGCCGCGACGGGATCGCCGGCGCGGTGTGAGCGCACGGGGCAGGGCGTGAGTCGCCTCCAGGTCGTGGACGTCGTCCGGGCGCTCGCCGCGCCCGGACGGGGCCTCGACCTGGTGGGCCACGGCCGCGCCGCGGTGCTGGTGCCGCTGCTCGACGGGCCCGACGGGCTCGAACTGCTGTTCACGGTCCGCGCCAGCGGGCTCGCGCGGCATGCCGGGCAGGTGGCCTTTCCCGGCGGACGGCTCGAGGCCGGCGAGGACGTGGTCGCCACCGCGATCCGGGAGGCCGAGGAAGAGGTCGGTCTGCGGGTCGAGGCTG
>JARGGE010000001.1 GCA_029210865.1 Trueperaceae bacterium | reverse complement strand
CCTGCGGCCACCGTCGTGACGGCGCCGACGACCGAGTCCGCGGTCGTCGGGGCGCTGCCGCTGGAGGGGGTCGCGCAGGGCACCTTGGCGGCGATCGCCGGCGGGAACGCCTTCCACACCTACTGGGTCGACGTGCCGGCGGGCGTCGCGCGCTGGACGGTGACGCTCGAGGCCGACGCCGACCTCGACGTGGCCGTGAAGTACGGCTCCGAGATCCAGAACTACGCCGACCGCGACCGCGGCGGCGACTGGGACGCGCGCGACGTCGAGACGGCCGATCCCACCGTGCTCGCCTTCGACGCGCCGCAGGCCGGCCGTTGGTACGTCGACGTCTTCACCCTGCTGCAGCCCGGGACGCGCGGGACGTACCGCTTGACCTCGAGCGGGGCCGGGGCCGGCGGCGCGCTGCCGTCGGCACCGTCCGCGCCGACGCTGCCGCCGGCCCTCGGCGGGGGCGGCGCGGCGGCCGCGACGGGTCCCTTCGCCGGCAGCTTCCGCCTGCAGGGTGGCGACGTGACGCTGCAGATGGCGCAGGACGCGAACGGGCAGATCCGCGGCACGCTGTCGGGGTCCGACGCCCAGTTCACCGTCGAGGGCGTGACCGACGCCGACGGTACCTACGGCGTGATCTACGACGACGAGGGCGGGATGTACTTCTCGGCCGTGGCCACGGGCCAGGGTCTGGAGCTCACGCTCTACGACGCGGACGCGCAGGGCGAGGCCATCCCCAGCAGCGCCCGCACCCTCGCCTTCGACCGCGTCGGCGCGTCGCCGGCCACGCCCCCGCTGCGCCTGCCCACCGCGCCGCCGGGAGGCGGCGGCGCCCTCCCGACCCCCCCGACCACCGCGATCGCCCCGCCGGAGAGCGGGGCGATCCACGAGGCGCGCCCGGGCCTCGCGTTGGCCGAAGGCGACCGCGTGCGCTACCCCTACGTGGGTACGTCGCTGGTGGTGCCCCCCGGCTGGCAGGCGTGGGTCGCCGACGAGCCCCTGCTGCCGCTCTACGTGGCGTCCCAGGCGCAGCCGGGCATGGCCGTGGTGCTGCCGACGCACGGGGTGACGCTGGCGCAGTTCGAGCGGGCGCTGGGCGAGGCGATCGAGCTCGACGACGGGACGGTGTTGCGCCCGGTCGCGCCGCCGCAGGCCGTGGGCGATCGAGTGAGCGTCCGCTACGCGGCCACGGCGGGCGTGGGGGTGGGCGCCGCGCGCACCGCTGGCGACGCCGGCGCGATCCTGCTCTACCTGGGTGGCGCCGGGCAGGAGGCGGTGGGCGCCGAGCTGCTCGGGGCGCTGGCGGCCTCGCTGCGTTTCGAGGCGGCCGCCTTCGCTCCGGCGCTGCAGAAGCTGCACCAGGACTGGAGCGGCTACCGGATGTGGACCTACCACTACGCGAGCGCGAGCCAGGTGAACGGCAACGCGCGTACGTCGGGCGAGTTCGAGGCGTCCTGGGACCTCTGCGCCGATGGTCGCTACGCGCACGAGGCCCGCAGCGAGGATGCGACCTTCGCCGGGGCCGTGGCCGATTCGGGCCTGTCGGTCGGGGTGCAGTTCTTCGGCGGCGTCGACGCGGGCGCCTGGAGCGGCCGGGGGCGCTGGACCTTCGCGGCGATCGGGGACCGGCCGGTGCTGCTCCTCTTCGACGACGCGGGCAGCTGGAGCTACTACGAGGTCGGCTGGGCCGACGACGGCTCGTACCGGCTCGACGAGTACTGGTTGGAGCGGCGGGCGGTGGGGGGGTGCTGAGGGGGTGGGGGGTCGCGCCTAGCTTGGCGACGACGAACGGTTGCGCGCCGCGACCCGAAGGCCGCGGCACGCAGTCCACGTCAGGTTCGACCTACCAGCAGGGAGCGAAGCTCTCGAGGAGCGGACCCCCCTCGCCACCGTTGTACGTGACCGTGGCAGTGACGATCACGAGCAGCGAGGTCTCGCTCGCCACGACGTTGGATTGTCCGCGGTACTCCGTGGTCACTCGGTAGAAGTACTGTTCTTCCGGGCTGGTCAGGGTCGCAGCGTTGACGAGGAGTCGCGCGCCGGTGTTCCTGGACGTGCAGAAGGTGTCGCCGCGAACGAGGTCGAGGCGCAGGTCGCCGCTCGGGTAGACCTCCGTGACGCACGTCGTGACGCCGTTCTGGAAGGTGCAGTCGCCGGTCGCCGGTCGCCGGTCGCCGGCGCGCTCGCCCGGGCCGCGGCGGCGGCGGTGACGGCAAGAAGGGTGGCGGCGAGGGCGGTTCGGAGGGATCGGATCACGTGGGGCTCCTCGTGGGTGGGCTCGAGCGTCCGCCGGCGGCAGATCGGTGGTCGCCGCACGTCGCTTCGCTTCGGAGAACCTAGCGGCTGCACGGACGCCCCGTCACCACCCGAGTGGGTGGTGCGCGGGGTGGTGCGGGCAGGCCATTCGGTCCGTGCCAGCGACGCCGTGGCCCCGGTCGACGGTCGTGTCCCTCCCGGACGCGATGGCCGGGTCCGACCGCGACCCCCCGCGGTACGCTGTTTCGTTCGCGTCCGTGAACCGATCCCCACGTCCGGAGTGCGTCCTGGAGCCCCACCTGATCGCGACCAAGCTGATGCGCCCGGCGCCGCCGCCGCAGGTGGTGGCGCGGCCGCGGCTCGACGCCCTTCTCGACGCCGCGGTCGAGCGGCGGCTCGTAATGGTCTCCGCGCCGGCGGGGTCGGGGAAGTCGACGCTGGTGGCGGACTGGCTCGAGCGCGCGCGCCGCCCCGCGGCCTGGCTCTCGCTCGACGCCGGCGACGACGAGCCGGTGCGGTTCCTCCGCTACGTGGTCGCCGCGATCCGGCGCGCCGTCCCCGGCGTCGGGGCGGGGGCTGCCGAGCTGCTCGAGGCGGACGAGGCCGTGGCGGCCGACGTCGTCCTCGCACGCGTCGTCAACGACCTGGCCGGCTCGAACCAGACCGTGGTCTCCTCGTCCTGGACGACTACCACGTGATCGCCGACGAGCGCGTGCACGCGGCGCTCGCCTTCCTGATCGGCCACCTGCCGCCCGGCTCCTCCGTGGTCCTGATGGCCCGCAGCGACCCGCCCCTGCCGCTGGCACGCTTGCGGGTCGCCGGTGGGCTCGCCGAGATCCGCGCCGACCACTTGCGCTTCTCGCGCGCGGAAGCGGGGGCGTTCCTCAACGACCGGCTGCACCTGGCGCTCTCGGCGCGCGCCGTCGACCGGCTCGAGCAGCGGACGGAGGGGTGGGTCGCCGGCCCGCAGCTCGCCGGGATCTCGCTCGACGGGGTGCGCGACAAGGAGGCCTTCGTCGAGCGCTTCGCCGGCAGCCACCGGCACCTGACCGGCTACCTGATGGAGGAGGTGCTCGAGCGCCAACCCGAGCGCGTGCGGCGCTTCCTCGAGCGGACCTCGATCCTGGAGCGCTTCACCGCGCCGCTCTGCGACGCCGTCTGCGGGCAGGGCGACGGTGCGGCGGTCGTGCGCCACCTCCTGAACGCCAACCTGTTCGTGATCGCGCTCGATGACGAGGGCACCTGGTTCCGCTACCACCACCTGTTCGCCGACTTCTTGCGGCACCGCCTGGCCGGCGCCGAGGGCGCCGTCGTCCCCGAGCTGCACCAGCGCGCGAGCGCATGGCTCGAGGGCCACGGATGGGTCGACGAGGCGATCGACCACGCTCTGGCCGGGCACGACCTGGAGCGCGCCGGCCGCTTGGTCGAAGGCGTCGCGTTCAGCCTCCAGGTCTCGTCGGCCAACGCGCAGCTCGCTCGCTACGTCGCGCGGCTCCCGCCCGCCATGCTCGCGCGGTCGCCCAAGCTCGGCATCTACTACGGGTGGGCGCTGGTGAACACGGGCCAGGCGGCGAGCCTCTCGGCGCTGCTGCCGCTCTTCGAACACAGCGCCCGGCGCGCGGAGCACCCGCACGTCGTGCACGCCGGCGTCCTGACGCTCCGGGCGTACGAACGGCTGTGGCGGATGGACTTCGAGGGCGCCGTCGCCCTGTGCCGCGAGTCCCTCGCGGTCCTGGACCGAACCGCGGAGGATGCCGCCACCGACGAGGAGCGCTGGTCGCTGACGTCGGCCACCAACGTGATCCCGTACGCCTACCTGCACACCGACCTGGCGAAGACCGACCGGGCGTACCCCGAGGCGCGCGCCCTTCCGGTGCGCCTGGGCAACCGCATCGGGGCCGCGAACGACTACGCCCGCCACGGCTGGGTGGCGCACGAACTCGGACGGTCGGCGGAGGCCCTCGAGATCCTGCACGAGGGGTTGCGGGTGGTCGAGGCCTGGCGGGCCGAGGGGGGACGCGCGATGAACGTCGGCGAGCTCCACCTCGAGCTGAGCCGGCTCCTGTACGAGCGCAACGAGCTCGACGAGGCCGCCCGCCAGCTGGAGTTGGGCGCGGGCTTCGCCCAACGGTCCCAGTTCCCGCCCGTCCTGGCGCTCGCGCACGAGGTCGGCTTCCAGCTCGACCTGGCGCACGGTCGCCTCGACGCGGCCGAGGCGCGGCTCGCGGGGATGGCCGCCCTGCTCGACGCCGTGCACGAGGGCAACCGCCTGCATCGCGAGCGCTTCGGGGTCGCCCTGCAGCGGATGCGGTTGCGCTTGGCGGGCGCCCGCGCCCGCTACGCTCCGCTGCTCGAGGGCGTCGCGGGGTGGGTCGACGAGCGGGGCCTGGGCCCCGACGACCCCATCGCCTACGCCTTCGAAGGCGGCTACGCCGTGCTGGCACGGTTGCGGTGGGCGCAGGGCCGCGCCCGCGAGGGCGCCCGCCTGCTCGACCGGCTCATCGAGAGCGCGCGGTCCGAGGGGCGCGTCCGCGACGTCGTCGCGTACCTCGCTCAGCGCGCCCTGGCCGAGCGCCGTCTGCGGGCGCCGGACCGGGCGCGCGCGACGCTGCAGGTGGCGCTGGACTTGGCCGAGCCGCGCGGGTACGTCCGTACCTTCGTCGACCTGGGTCGCCCCATGCGGTCCTTGCTGGAGGGCGTGCGCGACGGCGGGACCTACGTCGCGGGCCTGATCGGCGCCTTCGCGGGAGTTGCGTTCGAGGGCGCGAGCGTCGCGCCAGCGACCGTCCCCCTGGGCGCTGCGTCCCACGACCTCGGCCTGTCGCCGAACACCGTCAAGTGGTACCTGAAGGGCCTGTTCGAGAAGCTCGGCGTGAACGGCCGCGCGCAGGCCGTGGGCCGAGCCAAGGACCTGGGGTAGCTCTGAGCCTCTGACGGTGCCGGCACGGTGCCCGCCGTCCACCGCACCGCCAGCCCGGCGCGGCGACCCGCAGCCGGGCCTGCCTTCTTGCGGGCACTGCACCGACCGAGACGCAGCACGTAGGCACCGACGACGCCCGCGGTCGCGCGAAGAACCCCGCACCGCTGTCGCCCGGCTGCGCGGTACCCAGGGGATCGACCCGCCCCACGCGCGTCCCCGAGGAGGCCCCACCATGCCCCGACGTCATCCTCTCGGCCTGCTCGCCGTCGGCCTCGCGCTCGCGCTGGCTGCCTGCGCGGCCCCAGCGAGCGACGAACGCCAAGCCTGGAGCGGAACCGGCACCAGCGGCGCCGACGCCTTCCCGCTCACCATCGACGCCACCCTCAGCCCCACCGGCGCCTGGGTGGGCACCTACACCATCGAGCGCACGCCCGCGTTCACCGGCGACGTGACCGCCACCCTCACCGCCGGCGTCCTCGCCGGCGAACTGCTCGTCTCGAACGACTGCCGCTTCGAACTCGCCGGCACCATCACCGCCGACGCGCTCGAGGCCACCTTCACGCCCACCGCCTGCCCCGGCGGCACCGGCGGCACCTGGAGCGCGACGCGCGCCACCCCCACGCCCAGCGCGACCGTCCCGACGGACGGCGCGACGTTCGACGACGGCGCCACCTTCGACGCCGCGAGCTTCCGCTGACGTGCCCGCTTCCGAGAGGTAGGACCCGATGCCCCACGCCCGCACGCGCGCCCTCTGCCGCGTCGCCGTCGCCACGCTGGGCGCCGCGGCCCTGGTGGTCGGCGTCGCCCAGGTGGCGCCCGGCCTGATCGTCTTCCGCGCCGGCGACCCCATCGAAGCCGACCGCATGAACCACAACTTCGCGATGCTCGACGGCCGCATCGACACCGTCGCCGCTGAAGTCGCCGGCATCGCCGCGGTCCCCGGACCGCAGGGACCGCAGGGCGAACCCGGGCCGCAAGCGCCGCAGGGCGAGCCGGGACCCGCGGGCCGGCCGGCGCCGACGGCGCGCCAGGACCGCAGGGCGAGCCGGGCCCGGAGGGGCTCCAGGGCGAGCGTGGGCCGCGCGGCGAGATCGGTCCGCAGGGCCCGGCCGGCGTCGTGAACCGGACGCTCGTGACCAGCCAGTACGTCGTGCCCGCCACGACCGAAGAGACGCACCTGCTCGTGATCGGTGCGCAGCGCGTGGTGCTGCCGGCCGCGCCAGCCCTCGGCCAGTACGTCGCGGTGCAGGCCAACGACGTCGACGGCGAGATCGACTTCGGTACCACCGGGTACACCTGGCCCCTCAACCCAGGGGCGCCCGAGACGGGCGTCTGGGACTTCACCAGCGCCAACGGGATGACGAAGCACTTCGCTCTCTACTGGGACGGTGCCGTGTGGCAGTGGTTGGCGCTGTGAGCCCGACGGCAGGACCGTCGGCCTAGGACGACGTCGCTGCGGTCGACCCGTGCGCCGAACCGTGCGACGGGTCGACCGCGCGTCGGCATTGGCGGCGAAGGACGCCGTGGTGCTCGCGAGCCCTTACCAATAATCGGGACGGTCCAGAGCAGGCACGCACCGTGCGGGGCCGATCAGCGGCGTCAAGGCGCAATCGGTCAACGACGTCCCCGACCAGCCCTCCGGGTGGCTCAGCTCGAAGGGCGCCCGAACGGCCGCCTCGGTGATCGGCGCGAAGCCGACCTTGGCGTACAAGCCACGGTCGCCGTAGACCACCACGACGTCAACGCCGGCGTGGCGCAGCGCGCTCAGGCCGTGGGTGATGAGCGCCTGACCGATCGCCAGGCCCTGGCGCTCCGCGGCCACGAACACGGGGGCCAGCACGAACACGGTTCTAGGGTCCTGGTCGTACGTCAGGCGCGAGAACAGGACGGCCCCGACGAGCGACCCGTCCTCGCTGGCGGCGACGCGGACGAGGTCGCCTTCGGCCGTGGTGGTCAGCAGGTCGCGCACCAGATCGGCGATCAGCGCACCCTCGTCCGCGCCGAAGGCCATGGCGAAGGTGGTGGCGAACAGGTCGACGAGCGCGACCTCTTGAGTCTCGTACCCGGTGGCGTAGTCCATCGAGGCCATCATGGACCCTCGCCCATCCGGTGGTTCGCACCAGATCCGGGACGTCGTTCCCGGATGCCGGAGGCCGATGTGTGGCTCAATGCGGGGCGGCGGACGTCGCGACGCGCCCCGATCCGGGAGACGCTCGACGCCCGCATTGGGAGGCTGATCGATGGCCACGACCCCGTTCGCACGTCCCGTTCCGCTCGTCGCCGCCGCCGTGGTGCTCGCGTTCGCCTTGGCGAGCGCCTGGCTCACGCCGCGGGGACCCTTCACCACCACCCACGCGCTCGCCACGATGGCGGTCGCGCTCGCCGTCGGCCTCGTCGTCGGGGTCGCGACCGGTAGCCGCTGGGCGCTCCTCCTCGCGCCCGCGGCGTTCGTCGCCGTCTTCGAGGTGGCGCGCATGGGCGCCAGGGGCCCGACGGTCGACGCACCCGCTTCGGCCGGGATGCTCCACGTGCTCGCCTTCCTGCTCGGACGGGCGCCGCAGTGGCTGCTGACCGTGGTCCCGATGCTGCTCGGGACGCTCGTCGGGTTTGGTGTGGCGCCCCGCTTCGGCGTGGCGGTCGCCCGACCGATGGGTGTGGGCGGCTGGGTCGCCGCGTCCGCCCTCGCCATCGTCGCCACGGCCGTGGCCGTCGTGATCGCGCGGCCGGCCAGCACCGCGCCCATCCTGGGCGCCGACGGCAACGTCGTGCCGGGGAGCATCGCGGAGCTCACGACGGCCACGAGCGGCGGGCACGAACAGGCGCTCATGATCCGCGGGCGCAGTACGGACCTGCCGGTGCTGCTGCACCTCGCCGGCGGGCCGGGTGGCACCGACATCGGCGCCATGCGGCTCGACACCGGGCTGGAGGAGCGCTTCGTGGTCGTGACCTGGGACCAGCGGGGGAGCGGGAAGTCGTACCCGGCCTTCGCCCCTGCCGAGACGCTGACGCTGGAGCAGGTGGTGGCCGACACCATCGAGCTGAGCGAGCTGCTCGCGGAGCGCTTCGGACACGAACGCATCTACCTGGCGGGGCAGTCGTGGGGCACGATCCCCGCCACTTTGGCTGCGCAGCAGCGGCCCGAGCCGTACCACGCGCTCGTCGCGACCGGGATGATGGTCGACGTCCGCGAGACCGACCGCCTCTTCTACGACGACACCCTGGCCTGGGCGCGCGAGCGCGGCGACACGGCGCTCGTCGAGCGCCTCGAGGCGATGGGCCCGCCGCCCTACGCCGAGCCGGTCGCCACGTACCCGGTCATCGTGGGGGCCGAGCGTTCGCTCAACCCGTACCCGGAGTTCGACGGCCGCACCGAGATGACGGCGACGATCTTTCGACCCGAGTTCGACATGATGGAGCGCATCGGCGCGGTGCGCGGGCTCGCCGACTCCTTCGCCCGCCTGTACCCGCAGCTCCAGGAGCTCGACTTTCGCGAGCAGGTCCCGGCGCTCGAGGTGCCCGTCTGGGTGGTGATGGGCCGGCACGAGGCGCGCGGCCGCGTGGAGCCGGCGCAGGAGTGGTTCGAGGCGCTGCAGGCGCCCGAGAAGCACTGGGTGGTGTTCGAGGCCTCGAGCCACCGCGCCAACTTCGAGCGGCCGGCGGAGTACGCCGGCCTGCTCGACGAGGTGGTGGCGGCGACGAGCGGAGGCTAACGGCGCGGACCGTCCTTCAGCGGCGCTGCGTTGACGCTGGCGCCGCCGCGCGCCGTCGCTGCAGCGGCGTGACCGGTTTGGAGCCGGGTCCGGGGGTGAGGCCGTCGAGCAGCCGGCGCACGGCCGTGGCGACGTCGTCGACCGCGGTCTCGAATGTGGCCGCGTTGGCGGCCGACGGCGTGCGGTAGCCGCTGACCTTGCGCACGAACTGGAGCGCCGCGTCGCGAACCTCGGCGTCGGTGGCGGGCGGCTCGGCGCCGCGGAGCTGCTGGATGTTCCGACACATGACGGGAGTCTAGGCGACGCCGGGCGCGCCCGCGGAGGGTCCGGGCGAGCGACGTTCGGACCTGGCGCCCTCAGGGTTCGTCGAGGGGCAAGAGCACGAGCGCGTCGACGTGACGAGGCCGGAGCGTGCCGAAGTGGCGTCGGTCGAGGGTCGCGAGCTTCGGCTCGGCGAGCCGCTCGGTGACGTGCTGGAACCCCAAACGCTCGTAGAGGCCGGCCAGCGGGCGTGACCTGCAAGAAGGCGAGGTCGCATGCAGCCTCGATGCCGTGGTTCACGGCGCACCAGCTCATCGCTTCGCCGACGCCACGGCGTTGGTGGCTCGGGCGCGTGGCGACGTCGAAGATCAGGACGACGCCGTCGATGCAGCAGGTCATGGCGGTGCCGACCGCGCGACCGGCCGAGCGTGTGGGCTGGGCCGATTCAGGGGTGACCGATCAGGGCAGGCCCATCGGGGTTGTCGATGACGAACCTCCAAGTGCCGTCCGCGGACTTGCGAAGGACCTCGGCCGTGGCGCCTTCCGCGGTGCGGCCGTCGGGGAAGGTCATCGTCCACGACCAGTGGACGAGCGCCAGTTCGCCCGCCTCGAACGCCACCGACTCGTTCATGCGGATGGAGGCGCCCGTGTTGAGGTACCCCTGGAGCACGTTCCGGATCGCGACCGATCCGGCGTGGGCGCCCCGCGCGTTGGTGAAGACGGCATCGGGCTCGTACAGCTCCATCAGCCCCTCGAGGTCGCCTGCGGCGAAGAGCATCTCGAAGGCCTTGCCTGCATCGGCGGGTCGGCGTACGTCCATGGTCGCGTCCTCTCGCCCCGACGCACCCGGCTTGGATGGCGCTTGCCGGGGGACGGGCATGTGATGGCGGTGTTCCGGAAGGTCATAGCACGTTCGCGATCGGGGTCGTTGCGCTTCTCACGGAGGGGTGGACCCGCGGCCCCACGAGCCGGAGGCCCCCACGCCAAGGGAGGCCACCGGCGTGGCGTCCGCGTGCGGTCCGACGCGCTCGCCGCAACCCCCATGCGACGATGGGTCCATGAGCCTCCTTCAGCGCCTGATCGGACTCGTCCGTCGCCCCATGGCCGAGCGCGCCGCGCGGGGCAAGGGGCTCGAGCGGCTCGCCGCCGAGCTCGAGGTCTCGGCGGCGCGCATGGACGCGCGCCTGGCGAGCGCCTCCGACACGCCCGGCCACCGCGACGCGATCGCCCACTGGGTGGGGATCGAGCGTTGGGGTCAGCGACGCCTGCGCGTCGCGCTCGGCGAGCCGTTCGTCGAGGACGGCCACCACGCTTACCGCCCCGACGAGGCCGCCGGGGTCCCCGCGCTCCGGCGTGCCTTCGCGGAGACGCGGGCCGAGACGGTCGCGCTGGTCGGTCGCTTGCACGAGGCGGGGGTCGATCCGGCCACCGTCGTGCGGCACAACGACCTCGGCGACCTGACGGTCGCCGGCTGGCTGGCCTACCTGGTGCAGCACCCCGAGCAGGAGTCGCGGGGGCGGCTGCGAGGCTGAGCCTCGGGCACGGCGTCGTGGCGGATCCGCTCGGCGACCACGAGCCGACGCCGCGGGCGCCTCGGGCTTCGGCTACCGGGTGCGGCTACGCCGTGGCTTCGCTCGCCTCGCGATCGGCGCCACCCGTCGGGTCGGCGAGCAGCAGCGGGAAGACGTGGGCGAGCGCGATGACGACGGCGAGGGTGATCAGGAGCCGGGCGAGCGCGAAGCGCCAGCCGAGGAACTGGATCTCGAAGAGCTCTTGAGGGGGCTTGATGCAGGCCCACGCCGCCATCAAGGCGAAGGCGTTCCTGAGCGAGGCACCCTTGTCCAGCAGCCCACGGATGAACGGGAAGGCCGCGTACAGCGGGCCGGTCGGCAGGGTTCCCAGCAGGAGCGCGAGCGCCAGGCCGCGCGCGCCGGCGCTGCGCCCCAGGTGGCGCGTGATCATCTCCTTGGGGACCCACACCGCGAACGCGCCCATGATGATCAGGACGGCCGGGATCACGGTGAGCATCTCGACGAGGAACGTCCAGAAGACGTCGGTGGCGGGCGCGCGCCGGTCCGGGAAGAGGACTAGGAGCAGCGTCGCGATGACGAGCACACCGGCCAGGAGGAGCCAGGCGCGGCCCGCGGCGGGTGCGCGCTGGGCGCCCGTGGCGCCCGCCGGCACGTGCGCGGCGGTGCCGTTCACAGGACCACGCCCACGAACAGGCCGATGAGCAGGGCGGCGACGAGGCTCAGCCCGTTGCGAAGCAGCGCGAAGCGACGGCCGAGCAACTCGATCTCGAGCGGCAGCGTCACCAGGCCGACCATCGTCAGCGTCGTGATGAAGACGGCCACGACCGTCGTCGACGCGCCGCTCCGCAGGAACGAGGCCCCGAGCGGGAACGCGAGCAGCGCCGGGATGTGGAGCACCGAACCGAGGAAGCCGGCGATGCCGACACCGGCGACGCCGCTGCCCGACCCGACGAGGCGTCCGATCGTCGCCGGTGGCACGAACGCGAGCATCAGCGCGATGAGGACCAGGATGAGCAGCAGCGTGGGCAGCAGCCCGGTGGCCGAGCGCCGGGCGATGCGCGGCGCCTGCGCCGTCTTGGTCCGATCCCGGCTGAACGAGAAGACGAGGCACCCTAAGGCGAGTGCGTTGATCGACACGACGGTCACGTTCGCGATGGTCGCGCCTCCGACTGCGATGACCTGTCGTCGGGTACGGCGGCGGCCGGTCGATGCGGGTGAAGCGTAGCCCTCGCCGCACGGAGAGGGTGAGGTGCAAACGTCATGCCCGCTCGTGCCACGCCCGACCTACCGACCGAGCGCCGGGTCGCCGACCGAGGCCGTTCGGACGCCGCGCCCTAACCCTTGGTCACCGCCTGCGGGTGGTCGTCGCGCACCAGGTCGAGGTCGGCCGCGTGGGCGTTGGCCTCGACCTGCGCGACGCTCTTGCACCCGGGGATGACGCAGGTGACCGCGGGGTGCTGAAGGCACCAGGCCAGCGCCCACGTCGCCATGGCCACGCCCTCGGGCACCTCGTCGCGGCGGATCCGGTCGGCTTCCTCGAGCTTGCGTTGGACGGTGGTCGGGTCGTGCCGGGAGCGCACGTCGCTCGCGTCGTCGAAGGTCGCGCCAGGGCGGTACCGGCCGCTGAGGAACCCGCTCGCCAGCGGCACGCGGGCCAGCACGCCCAGGTCGTGGTCCTGACAGACGGGGAAGACGTCCTGCTCGGGCGTCCGGTCCAGCCGGTTGTAGACCACCTGGATCGCCTCGGCCCCGACGTCGCGCGCGCGGCTCGTCTGGTCCACGTCGTCGTTCCTGCCGATCGAGATCCCCAGATGGCGGATGCGGCCCGCGGACACCTGTTCGGCCAGCGCCGCCCACAGGTCGGCGTTCTCGAAGGCGTCGTGTGAGCCGGAGTGGAACTGGTAGAGGTCGACGTGGTCGGTGCGGAGCGCCTCGAGCGAGGCGTCGAGCTGCCGGAGGACCTCGTCGGCCGACCACAGCTGGTCGCGCTGGAAGTCGCCCGTGTAGCGGTGGCCGAACTTGGTGGCGACGAACCACTCGTCGCGGCGGCCCTCGATGGCCTCGCCGATCAGCCGCTCGGAGACGTGGTCGCCGTAGCACTCGGCGGTGTCGAGGAGGTTGACGCCCAGCTCCCGAGCCCGGTCGAGGATGGCGCGCACTTCGGCCACCTGGTAGTCATGGCCCCACTCGCCTCCGAACTGCCAGGTGCCGATCCCGACGACGGAGACGGGCATCTCGGTCGAGCCCAAGCGGCGGTACTTCATGGCGACCTCCTCGTTGCGGGGCGCGGTGCGATCGGCCGCGAACCGCTTGCATGCATCGTGCGGCCAGGGTACCCGAGTGCCTGGCGCGCGCGCAGCCTCGGCCACCGGCGGGCGCCGCCGTCGCGGTCGGCTGCGATGGCGCGATGAAGCGAGTGGCATGGTACCCGCGCGACGAGATCGTGCGTCATCCGCGAGGTCCGCGACGACGCCGACCCGGGCGTCGGTTCCGAGTTCGCGGCTTGGCGCTGGGGCGTGCCCGGGGCCTATCGCCCGCACCTGCACGACATCTTGACGAGGTTCCAGGTCGGCCGGCCCGGTCGCGCACGCGGATGTGGATGGCGTACAGGGACGGCGTCCCGATCTCCAAGCTCGGCCTGTACGACGGCCCCGGCTCGGCCGGCATTTACGCGGTGGCGACCAAGCCCGAGGCGCGCGGCCTGGGGATCGCCCCCGTCTTGATGGTTACCGCCATGCGGGCAGCCAAGGAGATGGGGCACGAGGTCGTCGTGCTGGACTCCTCGCCCATGGCCGAGAAGCGCTACGAGCGGCTCGGGTTCGTCACGGTGACGAGCTTCCGCCTGTTCGCCGACGTACCCGCGACCTTGTAGGCCACGAACGGTGCTTCACTGGGCTACGGAATGGTCCGTGCGGAGCGGTCGGATCTTCTCGAGGCTCTGCTGGACGCCCTGGTCGCTCGCGGCCAGTTCCAGATCGTAGTGATCCTCGAGGTTGAGCCAGAAGCGCGCGGTGGTGCCGAAGAACCGGCTCAGGCGCAACGCGGTGTCGGTGGTGACCCTCTGCTCGCCACGCGTGATCCGGTAGATCCGCATGTGATCGACGCCGATCTTGGCGGCCAACGAATAGGCCGAGAGACCGTGGGGCTCCATGAACTCCTCCAGGAGGATCTCGCCCGGGTGGACGGGCGGATAGGCATCCTTGCGCTTGCTCCCGGTCATCCGTACCCTCGCTCTCTGGCCCCATGGGGAGCCTTAGTCGTGGTAGTCGGCGATCTCCACCTCGTACGCGTTCCCATCGTGCCAACGGAAACAGATGCGCCACTGGTCGTTGATCCTGATCGCGTATTGGCCGGCTCGGTCTCCGGCGAGCGGATGCAGTCGGTTTCCCGGCGGCACGTTCGTGTCGTCGAGCGAACTCGCCGCGTGAAGCGTCAGGAGCTTCCGATGCGCGCGTCGGTGAGTATCCGGCGGGAGGCGGCGCACGCGCTTTCGCTCGAAGACCGCCTGCGTGTCTCGGTCCGCGAAGGACAGGATCACAGGTGGGATATTAGCGTGCCACGCTATATAGCGTCAAGCGCTATGGAGGCCGAACGTGCCGTACCGTCTTCGGCTTCCCCGGGTGACACGCGTCCCGGCCGCGCTTCGCTCGCGGCCGTACCCTGGGTCCTACCCGTCCTCGTGCCGCCACGACCCACCCGGAGGACGACCGTGACCGACCTCCCGCTGCCCCAGGCCGACCCCGCCGACGGCCACGCCATCGCGACCCACGGCCTCACCAAGCGCTTCGACGAGGTCACCGCGCTCGACGCCCTCGAGCTGCGGGTGCCGCGCCACGCCGTCTTCGGCTTCCTCGGCCCCAACGGCGCCGGCAAGACGACGGCGATGCGCCTGCTGGTCGGCCTCGCGCGGCCCACCTCGGGACGCGCCGAGGTGCTGGGCCACGACGCGACCCGCGACAGCCTCGAGGTGCGGCGCCGCGTCGGCTTCCTGGCGCAGGACCCGCGCTTCTACGAGCACCAGACCGCGCGCGAGACGCTGCGCTTCACCGCCCGCTTCTTCTACGCCGGTCCCGCGCGCGCGATCGAGGACCGCATCGACGAGATGCTCGAGCTCGTCGACCTCGCGGACAAGGCCGACCGGCCGGTCCGCGGCTTCTCGGGCGGCGAGCGCCAGCGGCTCGGCATCGCGCAGGCGCAGGTCAACGCGCCCGAATTGCTCATCATGGACGAGCCCGCCGCCGCGCTCGACCCCGTCGGACGCCACGCGGTGCTGTCGATCCTCGACCGGCTGCGGGCGCACACGACCGTCCTGTTCTCCACCCACATCCTTGACGACGTGCAGCGCGTGGCCGACCACGTCGCCATCCTCAACCGCGGCCGGCGGCTGATCGCCCAGGCGCCCACCCACGAGCTGCTGGCGGGCGACGGCGCCGCCACCTACCTGATCGGCCTGGAGCGGTCGCCGAACGGGACCCTGGAAGCGCTGCGCGCGCTGTCGTGGGTGGCGGACGTCGTGGAGCACCCCGTGGCCGACGGCGGCGTGACGCTTTAGGTGGCCGTGCACGACGAGGTGATCGCCAAGGCCGAGCTCCTGCGGCGCGTCATGGACGCTCCCGATGCCGTCGTCACCCACTTCCGGCGCCGCAGCTTCGAGCTCGAGGAGGTCTTCATGGGCCTGGTCCGCGACGCGGAGGCGGCGCGATGAGCGCCCCGGCCGCAGGCACCGCCCTGCGCCCGGTCGCCGACCGCGGCGGCTGGCTCGGCTTCGGCAACCTCGCGCGCAACGAGGCGGCGCAGTGGACCCGCACCCGCAGCGCTTGGGTCCAGCCGCTGGTGTGGCTCGGCATCCTCGTGGCGCCGCTGTTGCTGCCGCTCGTGTTCATGCGCGAGCTCTTCGAGGCCGAGACCGACGGCGCCTTCGCGGTGGCGCTGCAGATGCCCTTCCAGATGGGCGCCCTGGCGCTGCCGATCGGCGCCATCATCCTGCTGCACGGCGCGATCCTCGGGGAGCGCGAGACCGGCACGGCCGCCTGGGTGCTGAGCAAGCCGGCCTCCCGCACCGCCTTCGTGCTGGCCAAGTTCGTCGTCCATGCGCTGGCTTTGGCGGCCGTCGGGCTGGTGCTGCCGGCGGCGGTGGCCTACGGGGCCCTGTCGCTGGAGGCCGGCGCCGCGCTGCCGCTCGGTGCCTACGCGGCGGCCTTCGGCCTGCTCGCGCTCGACCTGCTCTTCTACGCCGCCGTGACGCTGATGCTCGGCGCGTTCGCGCGCAGCCGCGGCGTCGTGCTCGCGGTCGCGCTGGTCCTGCTCTTCGGCGGCGACGCCATGCTCGTGGTCGCCCCCTGGCTCGGGCAGGTGGGCCCCTGGCTGCTGGGCCGCATGGCGATCGTGGTCACGAGCGGGGGCGCCCTCGCCACGCCGTGGCCGCTGCTGGCCACGCCTGCCTGGACCGCCCTGTTTCTCGCGCTGGCCGTCTGGCGCGTGCGGCGCGAGGGGTTCTGAACCCAGTGGGCGGCCGCCCGGGCCGCCCTGCCAGGAGGCACGCCATGATCCGCACGCTCGCCGCCGCCCTCCTCGTCGCCCTGCTCGTCGGCTCGGCGCTGGCCCAGGAGGGCCGCTACGCTGACCCGCAGGCCCGCTACACGGCGCCCGTCCCGCAGGGCTGGACCGTCGAGGCCACCCCCGACGTCGCCACCCTCACGCGCCCCACCTCCCCGGACGGCGTCATCCACCTGCTCGCGCCGATCGGCGCCGAGATGGACGTCGTCACCGCAGCCCTGCAGATCCTGGTCGACCCCGCGCTCGACGACGCCTTCGCCGCCGCACCGCTGCAGACGTCGCCCGTCGCCCTGCCCGACGCGGTCTGGACGCAGCGCCTCTGACGACCTGGTCGCGGCGATCAGCCTCGAGCGCGGCGGGTACACCGTCCTCATGCTGGTCCAGGCGACGCAGCCGGCCTACGCGCAGGGGGTGAACGCGGCCGTCAACGAGATCCTGCTGGGCTTCGAGGTGGCGAGCGCCGTGCCCGAGGCGGTCGACCCCGCCGAGCTTCCCTACGCGATCGAGGACGTGGCGTTCGCATCGGGCGAGGTGACGCTGGCGGGCGTGCTTTCGATCCCCGACGGCCCCGGCCCGCACCCGGCCGTGGCGCTGGTGAGCGGCTCCGGCGCCCAGGACCGCGACGGCGCCAACCCGGCGCTGCCCGGCTACGAGCCCCTGCGCTGGCTGGCCGATCACCTGACCCGCGCCGGCTTCGCCGTCCTGCGCTGGGACGAGCGCGGCGTCGGCGCGTCGACCGGCGATCACGCGAGCGCCACCTCGGCCGACCCTGCCGACGACCTCGCGGCGGCCGTCCGCACCCTGGCCGCCCGGCCCGACGTCGATCGCGAGCGCGTAGGCATCCTCGGCCACTCGGAGGGCGGCACCCTGGTCGCCGTGGTCGGCGCCCGCGCCCCCGAGGTGGCCTTCGGCGTCGCGATGGCGCCGTCGGCGCTGCCGTACACGGAGCTCGTCGTCGCGCAGGTCGCGCGCATCTCGGCCGACAGCGGCATGACGCCCGAACAGGTGGCCGAGGCCGCCTCGCAGCAGACGCGCGTCGTGGAGCTGGCGCTGGCCGAGGACTGGCCGGCCCTCGAGGCCTACCTCACCGAGGTGACGGCGGCCCAGGTGGCCGCGCTGCCCGCCGCGACGCAGGCGCAGATCCCCGACGTCGACGCCTACGTCGCCCAGCAGGCGGCGGGCGCGGCGGCGTTCCAGCAGCCCTGGATGCGCTTCTTCCTCACCTACGACCCCGCCGACGACTGGTCGCGCGTGACGGTGCCCGTGCTCGGGGTCTTCGCGGCCCTCGACGCCCAGGTCGACCTCGACGCCAACCTGCCGGCCTTCGAGGCCGCGCTGGCCGCGGCCGGCAACGACGACGCCACCGTGGTGGTGCTCCCCGAGGCCAACCACCTGTTCCAGCGCGCCGAGACGGGCGCGCTCGACGAGTACCTGCGCCTGGAGATGGCCTTCCTGCCCGAGCTGCCCGAGGCCATCGCGGAATGGCTCACGGAGCGGTTCGGACCGTGACCCCTGCGGCACGAGCGGCGGCCGGGCGCCCCCGCCCCTGGTGGTTCCTGGCGGCCGTCGTGGGCTGGACCTGGGCGTTCCTGTGGCCGGCGACCCTGACCGGCCAGCCGTGGCTCGCGTACCCGACCGTGCTGCTGACGATCGCGGGCATGCTGGGACCCCTGGTGGTCACCGCCGGCTTCGTGGCGGCCGGGTGGTGGCACGCGCCACCACGCGCCTTCTGGCGACGCGCCCTCGATCCGCGTTCGGTTGCGCCCCGCCGGTACGTCATCGCGCTCTCGTTGGCCGTCGTCCTGGCCGGGGCGCCGCTCGTGTGGACCGCCCTGACCCGCGGTGCGGCGCCCTGGTCGCTGGTCGCGGGATCCGGTCCGGTCACCTTCCTCCTCGTCGGCCTCCTCGCGGGCATCGTCGAGGAGCCGGCCTGGCGCGGGTACGCGCAGAACGCCCTGCAGCGGCGGCTGCCGGCGGCCGGTGCGGCCCTGGTGGTGGGCGTCTTCTGGGCGCTCTGGCACCTGCCGTTGTTCTACCTGGAGGGCACCTGATCCAACCCCCGTTGTTTGGTCCAGCTAAGGTGTGGGATTCCAGGAGGGAGTCCCATGAAGGGCAAGATGCACTCGCCGGAGCAGGCGGTCTAGAAGTTGCGCGAGATCGGTCGCCTGCAGGCCACCGAGGGCCTGTCGGTCGCGGCCGCCGCGAAGCGCGTGGAGGTCGCCGAATGGACCGTCTACCGCTGGCGCAAGCAGTACGGCGGCATGAACCGCGACGACGCCAAGCGCCTCAAGGAGCTCGAGAAGGAGAACGCGCGCCTGAAGCGGCTCCTGGCCGAGAAGGAGCTCGACAACAGCATCCTGGAGGAGGCGGTCGAGGGAAAGTACTGACGGCCGAACGGCAACGATCGGCCGTCAAGCACGTCACACGGGTGCTCGGCGTCAGCGAACGCAGGGCCTGCAGGGTGCTCGGGATCGCGCGCAGCGTGGTGCGGTACCGGCCGACCCGTCCGGCGGCGGACGCGAAGTTGGTGCGGCGCCTGCACGCGCTCTCCGAGCAGCATGCGCGGCTCGGGTACCGCAAGATCACCGTCCAGCTCCGTCGGGAGGGCTGGCGGGTGAACAAGAAGCGCGTCGCGAGGTTGTGGCGCCAGCATAGCCTCGGCGTGCCGGCGCGCGGGCCGAAGCGGCGCCGTCTGGGTCCGCAGACGGACGGCAGCGAGCGCTACCGCGCGACACGGCCGCACGACGTCTGGGCGATCGACTTCCTGTTCGACGCCACCAGCGATGGTGGCGTGCTGAAGATCTTGACGGTCACCGACGAGTTCTCGAAGACCTGCCTCGCGCTTCGCGCCGGTCGGAGCTTCAAGGCGAAGGACGTCATCGACGCCGTGGAGAACCTGATGGTCGTGTACGGGCCACCGAATCACGTCAGGAGCGACAACGGTCTGGAGTTCGTGGCGCACGCGATCCAGGCGTTCCTCGCCGCGTCCGGCGTGCAGACGATGTTCATCGCGCCGGGCGCGCCGTGGCAGAACCCGTTCGCGGAGTCGTTCCACGCTCGTTTGCGCGACGAGCTGCTCGATCAAGAGTCGTTCCAGAGCGTTCGGGAGGCGCAGGTCGTGCTCGATGGTTGGCGCCGGTGGTTCAACGAGGAGCGGCCGCATGGTGCGCTCGGGGACGCCACCCCGATCGAGGTTCTCAACCGAACTGCGTCAGCTACGCTGGCGCCGGTACCTACACCGTGAGTGGAGCAAAAAGCGGGGTCCAGTCACTCGCCCTTGGGCGCGGTCAACCGTCGCGTGCGTTGGTCGGAGAAGCACGAATGCCGTTCGGGTGCACTGTACTCCCGCCATCGACGGGACACGATTCCCAAGTCAAGCGAGCCCGCCTGTCGGCGCCTTGCCCCTCACGCTTGGGTCGAAGTTGGAGTGCCGGGGAACCGATGGAGGCTCAACACGGCCTACGTCGTCGTCGAAGCGACGGCGGGGCTGCTGACCGGGTCGCTCGCACTGCTGGCCAATGCCGCGCACAGCCTCACCGACGTGGCCGGCCTCCTGATCGCCTGGAGCGCGGCGGTGCTGGCAACGCGCGTGGGGAGCGCGACGCACACTTTCGGTTGGGGCCGCGCCACGATCTTCGCCGCCATGTTGAACGCCGTAGCGATCCTGATCGGCGCCGTGGTGGTGATCTGGGAAGCCCCGCACCGGTTCCAGAGCCCGGGCGACATACCGGCCCTGGCGGTGCTGCTGGCGGCGCTGGCCGGCGTTGGCGCGAACACCAGCTCGGCGCCGCAGTTCGTGAGGCCTCAGAAGGTCGACCAGAACGCCAAGGGCGCGGTCCTGCACACGGCCGCCGATGCGACCGCGTCGTGGGCGGTGGTCGTCGCGGCGTCGCGATCATGCTGACCGGCTGGAACTGGCTTGACCCGGCGGCGGCCATTGCGGTGAGCCTGCTGATCGCGGTGACCGCGTGGCGCTCGCTGCGCGATTCGTTGCGGTTGGAGCCGGACGGTGTGCCCTAGGCGGTCAACCGTCAGGCCGTGGTCGACTGGCTGGGGGCGCACGACGGCGTCCGCAACGTACACGACCTGCGCGTCTGGGCGCTGTCCACCACGCGCACGGCGTTGGCCGCGCACCTCGCGCTGGTCGGCGCTCCGAGCGAGCGGACGAGGACTACGATGGCCGCATGGGCCAAGCATTCGAAGGACCGCGTCTGAACGAACCGGCGCCCGGCTTCAACGGCGAACACCACCCATGGGAAGCGCAGGCTGTCGGACTACGAGAGCAAGTGGTTGATCCTGTTCTCGCACCCCGCCGACTTCACGCCGGTGTGCACCACGGAGTTCATCTCGCGTCCACCAAGGCGTATCCGGAGTTCCAGAAACTGGGTTGCGAGCACCTCGGGTCGTCGATCGATAGCACCTACACGCCCATCGTGTGGGACCGAAGGATGGCAATGAACTTCGACGTCGACACCCCGTTCCCGATCATCGAGGACCTGTCGATGACGGTCGCGCACGCCTACGGCATGATCCAGCCCGGCGCCAGCGACACCGCCGCCGGCCGATCGACCTTCTTCCTCGAATCGAGGGTGCTCCGGGGGACGGTCCATTACCCCATGGGCGACGGCCGTTCGATCCCCGAGTTCGTCCGGCTGCAGGTTGCCATGCAGACCTCTGACTAGCACTGGATCGCCACCCCCGAACCTGGGCCCATCCAGGCTTGACCCCGTCCGCGAATCGGTCGTATTGTCATGACAACATGTCAAGTTACGCTATTGAGGCGTCGTGGGACCGGCTGGACCGAAACAGCGGTGTACCGCTGCACGTCCAACTCCGGAACGCGCTCCAGCAGCAGATCACCGAGGGTTCTTATCGACCGGGAGAAGCATTCCTGACCGAGCGCGAGATCGCGGCGCGCTACCACGTGAGCCGGACGACGATTCGCGAGGCGCTCGTCGACCTCGCCAACGGTGGTTACCTCGTTCGGCAGCAGGGTAAAGGCACCTTCGTCGCACGCACCAGGGACGCCTTCGACGCCACTCGCCTGTCGAGCTTCTCCGAGGACATGTGGCGGCGCGGGCTGCGCTCGAGCAGCCGCCTCCTGCAGGTCACGGACGGACCTCCTGCGGAGGACGTCGCAGCGCACTTCGGCAGCGACGTTCGTCTCGTTCGACGCATCGACCGCCTGCGCTTCGCTGGCGATGAACCGATCTCGTTGCAGCAGAGTCATCTGCCGCTACCGCGGCTGGCGGTATCCGCCGAGGACCTGGGCGACGACTCGCTCTACCGACTCCTGGAGGCCCGCTTCGGGGTCTTCGTCACGACGGCCGAGGAAGTCATCTCCGCGGAGGTCGCATCAACGGTGGACGCCAACCTGCTCGGCATCGCGGAGGGCGCGCCCCTGCTTTGCGTGCGCCGCTTCGCGTTCTCGCAGACCGGCGAACCGATCGAGAGCGCCTGCATCCGCTACCGCGCCGACAAGTACAAGTTCTACGTGCAGCAGACGAGAGGGGTTTGATGTCGATGCCGCCAGTTCGAGTCCTCCTTGCCGGTGAGAGCTGGATGTCCCACACGGTCCACGTCAAGGGTTTCGATTCGTTCACCACCAGCGAGTACGCGGAGGGCGCTTCGTGGTTGATCGCTGGCTTGGAGGCCGGCGGTGCTTCCGTGACCTTCTTGAGGAACCACGAGGCGGTCCGTGAGTTCCCCTCGTCGATGGAGGAGTTCGCGTCGTTCGACGTGGTCCTGTTGAGCGATATCGGGAGCAACACCCTGCTACTGTCACCCGATACCTTCGTGCACTCTCGACCGCAGCCGAACCGTTGCGACCTGCTCCGTGATTACGTACTGGGCGGCGGAGGACTGGCCATGATCGGTGGCTACCTATCGTTCTCCGGGATCGACGGCAAGGCTCGGTACCAGCG
This sequence comes from Trueperaceae bacterium, assembly GCA_029210865.1. Taxonomy (GTDB): domain Bacteria; phylum Deinococcota; class Deinococci; order Deinococcales; family Trueperaceae; genus JAABTL01. The sequence continues at coordinate 4,809 of JARGGE010000001.1, read as the reverse complement.
AACGTCGATCGCCGCCGTGCTGCCAGTCGAGATGTGCGACGGCGACGACAGGGTCGAGTTGCCGCAGGGCGTCACCCCGCACGTCGTCACGCCGGATCACCCTGTCCTTGCAGGTATCGAAGGACCCTGGCCTCAGTTCCTTGGTTACAACCAATTGCGCCCGGCCCCCACCGGCCAGGTCGTCGCCCGCGTTCGCGATGACGTGTTCCTGGCCGTCGGCGAGTTCGGTCGTGGTAGGTCCGCCGCGTTCGCGTCGGACTGTGGCCCGCATTGGGGTCCGCCGGCCTTCGTCGAGTGGACGCATTACGGGCGCCTCTGGGTCAACCTCGTGCGCTGGTTGGCGCGTGTTGAGGATTCAACGGGTTCGAAGGGGGTGGTTTCTGACCGAAGCTCGACCTGACATCTGGACGACACGCCGAACAGGTCACGAATCGCCAGACGCATGGAGGATCCATATGAGTCGCACCGCGCGCACGCTTCTCTTCGCCGTCGCCATCCTCGGTCTCGTCGGGGGCGCGGCATTCGCCCAAGGTACGCCGCAGATCGGCCTGAGCACGATCAACCTGCAGGCCCTCTTCTTCAACCAGATCAACGATGGTGCGCTCGACGCCGCCAACCAGTTCGGCGCCGAAGTCCAGATCGTCGACTCCAACAACGATCCGGACCGTCAGGTACGTGCCATCGAGAGCTTCATCACGCAGCAGAAGGATGCGATCATCGTCGTCGCGATCGACGTCAACGGCATTGTGCCGGCGCTACAGGCCGCTCGAGACGCCGGCATTCCCGTGGTCGCAATCGACGCTCAGGTAGCTTCTCCGCCGGCCAACACCTTCATCGGCGTCGACAACTACGGGGCCGGCCGTCAGGCTGGTGAGTACACGCTGGCGTACATCAACGACGAGCTTGGCGGCACCGCCAAGGTCGGGATCGTCGGGGCCCTGAACTCGTTCATCCAGAACCTGCGTCGCGACGGGTTCGTCGAGGTGCTGACGGGCGTCGATGGCATCGAGATCGTCAACGTCGTGGACGGACAGAACCAGCAGGAGATCGCGCTGACGGCAGCCGAGAACCTCATGACCGGCACGAGCGATCTCGACATCGTCTACGCGACGGGCGAGCCAGCCCTCATCGGTTCGATCGCCGCCGTGGAATCTCAGGGACGCACGGAAACCGTCCGAATCATCGGTTGGGACCTCACGGCGCAGGCGGTTCGTGGCATCGAGCAGGGTTTCGTCCAGGCCGTCGTCCAGCAGAACCCTTACCAGGAGGGCTTCGAAGCGGTCCGGGCCTCGCTCGAGATGATCGCTGGCAACGAGGTCGGCCTCGAGATTCTCATCCCCATCGACATCGTTACCGTCGACAACGTCGACGACTTCCGCTACCTGTTCGAGTGAAGGAGGCTCGGTGGGGCGGGTCGTACCCGCCCCACCGGTATCCCGCATGAACCAGCAACCGGTCCTCGAGCTCTCCGGGATCGAGAAGCGCTTCGGTCCCATCACGGCGTTGAGCGGGGTCGATCTGACGCTGCATCCAGGCGAGGTTCTCGGGGTCGTCGGCGACAACGGTGCCGGCAAGTCGACACTGATGAAGGTGATCAGCGGCGCTTACATCGCGGACGCTGGTAGCTACCGACTCGACGGCCACGAGGTCCACTTCCGATCACCTGCCGACGCCCGGAGCGAGCGTCTCGAGATGGTCTACCAGGACCTGTCCTTGTGCGACACCATCGACGTTGCCCAGAACCTCTTCCTCGGACGCGAACCGGTCCGACGGGTCCTGGGCGTGCCCTTGCTGGACTATCGGCGCCTCCACGCCCAGGCGGCCGAGGTGTTGGGGCGCCTCCAGATCAAGGTTCCATCGACCTACGCCAAAGTGAAGAACCTTTCGGGCGGCCAGCGCCAGGCCATCGCCATCGGACGAAGCGTGGCGTACGAGCCGAAGGTGCTCATCCTCGACGAGCCCACGGCGGCCCTTGCCGTCAAGGAGGTCGAGGAGGTCCTGGAGCTGATCCGGCGACTCAAACGTGAGGGCGTGGGCGTCATCCTCATCAGTCATCGTTTGCAGGACGTGCTCGAGGTGACCGATCGAATCATGTTCATGTACGAAGGGCGCAAGGTAGCGGAGCGAGCCACGTCCGAGACGGACCTCGAAGAAGTCATCAAGCTCATCGTCCAGGCGTAGGTGGCCACCATGACGAAGCCCATGCGCGACGGCCTCCTAAGGCGCCTTCGCAGCCCCGACACCGTCTTCCAACTCACTCTGCTGGCCATCTTCGTCGTGGTGTTCCTTCTGTTGGCGGCCACGTCCGATCGCTTCGTCACGAGCGCCAACCTGTGGAACATCGTTCGTCAGGCGGCCCCGACCCTGATCGTGGCCGTCGGGATGACCTTCGTCATCACCGTCGGTGGGATCGACCTCTCGGTCGGGTCGATGCTGGCCGTCATCGCCGTCCTCTCGGCTCTGAGCTTGAGCGTCGGGTGGCCGATCTGGCTCATGGTACTGGCGATGCTGGCCCTCGGCGTCGCGCTCGGGTGGTTCAACGGCTATTTCACTGCCTACCAATCGATCCCTGCCTTCATCGTGACACTTGCGACCCTCTCAATATTGAGGGGAACGGCACAGTTGATCACCAAGGGGTACTCGATCCCTGTCGCGCCGGACAGCCCTTTCCTCTGGCTAGGCAGGGGGCGAGTCCTGGACGTGCCCGTTCCGGCCATCCTTGCGATCATCGTCGTCATCGTCGGCTATGTGCTCCTCAACCACACCCGCTTCGGCCTTTACGTCACCGGGATCGGCAGCAACGAGGAGGGTGTGCGGCGTGCCGGGGTCAACGTGCGGCGCATCAAGTTGTTCGTCTTCATGTTCAGCGGCCTGGCGGTCGCCCTTGGCGGCATGGTGACGTCGGCTCGCCTCGCATCCGGTTCCTCGTACTCGGGCGTTGCGTTCGAGTTGCAGGTGATCGCCGCCGTCATCGTCGGCGGCACCAACCTCTTCGGGGGCGAGGGGCGCATGCTGGGCACCGTCATGGGCACGTTGCTGCTGGCCATGATCGGCAACGGACTGATCCTCGCCCAGACCGATGCCTTCTACCAGCAGATCATCGAGGGCGCGATCATCCTGGCCGCCATCTGGTTCAACTTGGTGCTCGCACGACAGCGCCGGAGCCCCCGATGATCCAGGGCGTCCTCGGGCCGATCCCACCAGCTGAACTGGGTATCACGCTGACCCACGAGCACCTCTTCCTGGACGCTCGGCCCTCATGGCGATCGCCTACGGAGGCATCCCGGAAGGCCTTGGCGCTGCGCCCCGTGACGCCCGATCTTCTGAACGCCTTGCGCAACGACCCGTTCATGAACCTCGACAACTGCTCGTTGTTCGACGAGGACGTCGCGGTCGAGGAGGCCTCGCGGTTCCGGGACGCCGGCGGTCGTACGATCGTCGACGCTACCTGTCGCGGCATCGGGCGCGATCCGCACGCCCTTCAGCGCGTCGCGCGCAGGACAGGGCTCAACGTGGTGATGGGTACCGGTTTCTACCTCGAGCGAACGCACCCACCGTACGTCGCCGGCGCCTCGGTGTCGGAGCTCGCAGCGATCATGATCGCGGACCTCGTCGACGGCGACGAGCAGACCGGCGTGCGTGCCGGCTACATCGGCGAGATCGGCACGGGTCCGGCCTTCACGCCGCAGGAGCGCAAGGTGCTGGCGGCGTCTGCGCGTGCACAGGCGGAGACTGGGGTGGCGCTCAGCGTCCACCTCCATGCCTGGGGACGCCACGGTCATGCGGTGCTGGACATCGTTGCCGAGAACGGTGGCGACATCGAGCGGACGATCCTGGACCACATGAACCCCTCGTGGTGGGATGTCGATTATCAGCAATCGCTCGCTGATCGCGGCGCGTACCTGGCGTACGACATGATCGGTCTCGACTACTACTTCGGTCCGGACGACCTTCAGGCCCCGAGCGACGAGGAGAGCGCTCGTGGCATCGTCGGTCTCATCGAGCGGGGTCACCTACGCCGGCTGCTGCTGAGCCATGACGTGTTCCTCAAGATGATGCTCGTTCGCCATGGCGGGAACGGCTACGCGTACCTCCTCGATCATTTCGTCCCGCGGCTTCGGCGCCACGGCGTTGGAGACGCCCAGATCGATACGCTGCTCGTCAGCAACCCAGCCCAGATACTGGCGGTGCCCGCATGAACGCCATCGGCGTGTTAGGCCCCATCCCGCGCGACGAGCTCGGGATCACGCTCGTCCACGAGCACGTCCTCTTCGACGTCTCCGACTACTGGAACGAGCCCTCGGAGGCGACGCGCGTGGCGCGTTCTGAGTTCCGGGTCTCGATCGAGACGCTCGGCGATCTACGCTTCGATCCCTTCCTAGTTCGCGACAACCTGACCCAGGGAGACGTCGACGTCGCCGTTGCCGAACTCGACGCCCTCGTCGCGTTGGGTGGGCGCACGATCGTGGACGCGTCCAACGTCTCCATGGGCCGAGATGCGGCCGCGCTGCGACGCGTCGCTCGACGGACGGGCCTGAACGTCATCATGGGGAGCGGCTACTACACCGAGATCAGCCTGGGTGAGGCTTTCCTGCGCCGAACGCTCGAGGACCTGACCGAGGAACTCATCCGCGACGTTCGTGTCGGCGTGGGGGACACGGGCGTTCGGGCCGGCATCATCGGCGAGATCGGCACCTCGAGCCCCATCACGCCGAGCGAGCAGATGTCGCTTCGGGCTGCGGCGCGCGCTCAGGCGGTGACGGGTGCCCCGCTGATGGTCCACCTCGACGGCTGGGCACGCGAGGGTCA